>JAZSBX010000079.1:0-5416 GCA_045602605.1 Acutalibacteraceae bacterium | reverse complement strand
CGTTGACACCAAAACCCTTATTTATCAGGTTCCCGGCGGTATGCTTTCCAATATGGTTTCACAGCTCAAACAGGCAGGCAAAGAGGATAAGTATTACGATGTTCTTGCCGAGGTTCCGAGAGTTCGTGAGGATTTCGGTTATCCTCCCCTCGTAACCCCCACCAGCCAGATTGTTGGCACACAGGCTGTTATGAATGTTATTTCGGGCGAGCGCTATAAAATGGTTCCAAAGGAATCTAAAGGTCTTCTCCGCGGTGAGTATGGTAAGCTTCCCGGTACCGTTAACGAGGAGGTCAGGAAAAAGGCTATCGGGGATGATGAGGTTATCACCTGCCGCCCTGCCGATAAATTAGAGCCTGAATTTGAAAAATACCGCGCCGAAGCAGGGGACCTTGCAAAATGCGATGAGGATGTTTTGTCCTACGCTTTGTTCCCACAGGTTGCGGCAAAGTTTTTGGCTGAAAAATATGCCGAGAAAAAGGAGCCTGCGGCTGATGAAAATGCCGTTCGCACTTTATATGTTCAGGACTTATCGGGTAATTTCTAAAACTTAAAAAGGGCGCAACCGCGCCCTTTTTTGCTGTATACACAAGGTGATACAATGTTAAAAAATCTAAAAGGAAATTTAATTTTGCTCATTGCCGCAATAATTTGGGGCCTTGCCTTTGTGGCGCAGGATAAGGCGGCTGATACGGTGCCGCCCTTTGCCATAAATGCCGTAAGGTCTTACATAGGCTTCCTTTTCTTAATTCCCGTTTGCGCGGTTTTCAGCTGTAAAAGGGGAGAGGGGCTTGTTCCCGAAACCAAGGCTGGCAGGAAAAATCTAGCCCTTGCAGGCCTTATTTGCGGCGTAATGCTGACAATTTCCGCAAATTTGCAGCAGTTTGGAATTTCATCCTACCCTGATGGCGCCGCAGCATCGGCCAGAAGCGGCTTTATAACCGCAATGTACGTTGTGCTTGTGCCCGTTCTGGGCTTGTTTTTAAAGAAAAAAACAAGGCTTAACCTGTGGCTGGCCGTTCTGCTTTCGGTCGTTGGACTTTACCTCTTGTGTTTATCGGGGGGACTTGACCGAATTTACGGCGGCGACCTTGTGGTTTTCGGCTGCGCAATTTCCTTTGCTCTTCACATTATGTGTGTTGACCGCTTTGCGGGATTGGTTGATGGTGTCAAGCTTTCCTGCCTGCAGTTTTTCGTTTGCGGAACACTTTCAACGGTTTTAACGGTCATTTTTGAAAGACCGACCCTTTCGGGAATTTTGGCGGCAATGCCTTACCTGCTTTTTATCGGAATTATGTCAAGCGGTGTGGCGTACACACTACAAATAATCGGTCAGCAATATTCCGAAAACCCCACGGTGGCTTCAATTATAATGAGTCTTGAATCGGTTTTCGCCGCCCTTGGGGGAATGCTTTTCGGCGAGGTTTTATCTTTAAGAGAGGCACTCGGTTGTTTAGTTATGTTTGCGGCAATCGTTCTTTCGCAAATTGATTTAAAAAAGAAAAAGCGTTTTCGGTAAATCCGAAAACGCTTGTTTTTCTTTCGCAATTAAAATTAGATAGCGCGAGTAACCTTGCCTGAACGCAGGCAACGGGTGCAGGCATGAATACGACGAGGTGAACCGTCTATAATTGCCTTAACCTTTTTTACATTGGGCTTCCAGGTTCTGTTAGAACGTCTATGTGAGTGGGAAACCTTAATACCAAAAGCAATTTCTTTATTGCAGATATCACATTTTGCCATGAGTCTGCACCTCCTTGATTTAACATTAGCAAAAAATATATTAACACAAAGCTTGCCATAATGCAAGTGTTTTTTTTAAAAAATCCAATTTTTGTTTTTTCTTATCAATAATGTCTTGAAAGAGGACCGCTATTTTGTTATAATAAATAAATAAATTGTTTATTAAAGGTGATTATTTGATTAAGGCAGTTTTATTTGATTTGGACGGCACCTTGGCAAACTCTCTTTTTGACCTTGCCTTTGCCACCAACCGCGCACTTAAAATGCACGGCTTTGGGGAACACCCCGTTGACAGCTACAAGTATTTTGTGGGGGATGGAATTCCTAAAATGATTGAACGCGCTCTTCCCGAAAATGCAAGAGATGCCGCCACCCTTGAAAAGGTTAAAAAGGATTTCACCGATTATTATAAAGACCACCACAGCGACAGAACTAAAACCTATGCGGGCATTCCCGAACTTTTAAATGCCCTTAAAGAAATGGGACTTATTTTGGCCGTTGTAACCAATAAGGCCGAGCCCCTTGCAATAAGGGTTGTTGAGGGCCTTTTCGGCAACTCTCTTTTTAATGCCATAAGCGGTCAGAGGGATGGAATTCCCAACAAACCCGACCCAACTCTCGCTTTGCTTACAATGAAGGAACTCGGTGTAAAACCCGAAGAGTGCGTTTTTCTCGGCGACACGGGAATGGACGTGCTTACAGGCGTTAATTCGGGCGCCTATCCCGTTGGGGAACTTTGGGGCTACCGTGATGAAGCCGAGCTTATTGAAAACGGCGCAAAGGTTATTATAAATGAGCCTATGGAGCTTGTAGCAATTATTAAGGAGTTAAATTCCTGAAATGCAGCGTTACACCTTCACTAAAATTTCCTGTTATGTGGGTTACATAGTTCAGGCAATTATCAACAATTTCCTGCCGCTTCTTTTTCTTATTTTTCAAACCGAATACAATGTATCCTATGAGGCTCTCGGAAGGCTTATCTTCATTAACTTCGTGGCGCAAATCACGGTAGACATCATTGCTGTTAAGGCTGTGAAGATAATAGGATACAGGGCAATAACCGTTGCCGCCCACGCGGTCGCCGCATTGGGTCTTGTGATGCTGGGCGTTCTTCCAATGCTTTTCCCCGAAAATGTTTACACCTGTTTGGTTGTTGCAATTTTGTTTTATGCCACGGGAAGCGGCATAATTGAGGTTATTATCAGCCCCTTGGTTGAGTATCTTCCCGGTGAGAAAAAGGCGGCGGAAATGTGCTTCCTACACTCGTTTTACTGTTGGGGTCAGGTGCTGACCGTTATTGTTTCAACCGTTTTGCTTCGTCTGCTTGGCGGAAATTGGATGCTTCTTCCAATTTTTTGGGCGGCAATTCCGTTTTTTAATATGTTTTCCTTTATGAAGGTGCCCATTGTGGTGCCTGAATTTGAGGCCGAAAACAAGGGCGACAGCATTACTGACCTTTTTAAAAACCGCAAGTTTTATAAACTGCTCATAGCAATGCTTTGCGCGGGAGCAAGTGAAATTGCCGTGGCGCAATGGTCCTCAATGTTCATTGAGCAGGCGCTGGGCGTTGATAAGGTTCTGGGCGATTTGCTGGGTCCCTGCGCCTTTGCGATTTTTATGGGCACGGGAAGAATAGTTTTTGGTTTTCTCGGCGAAAAGGTTTCTTTAAATCGCCTTATAACCATAAATGCGGCCCTTTGCCTTGTTTGTTACCTTGTGGTGTCATTTAGTTCATCACCCGTTCTTTGCCTTATTTCCTGCGCGGTTTGCGGCTTTTCCGTGAGCCTTATGTGGCCCGGAACCTATTCGGTTGCCGCAAGGGAGATTGTCAGCGGCGGCACCGCGATGTACGGCATTTTGGCAATGCTGGGTGATATGGGATGCTCTCTTGGTCCCTGGCTTGTCGGCATTGTTGCCGATTTTAAGGACCTTCAGGCAGGTTTTCTTATTTGCAGCGTTTTCCCTGCGGTAATGTTTTTATCGGGCATCAGGGATGAAATAAAAAAATCCATTAAACTTAAAAGAGGTGCTTTTAATGAAACGCGATAATTATTTAACTTGGGATGAATATTTTATGGGTATAGCCCTTTTGTCCTCACAGCGCAGTAAGGACCCCTCCACACAGGTGGGCGCCTGCATTGTTAATGATGAGAACAGAATTCTTTCTATGGGCTATAACGGTATGCCGTTCTGTTGCAGTGACGATGTTTATCCCTGGGAAAGAAGCGGCACAGCACAGGATACAAAATATATGTACGTGTGCCATGCCGAATTAAATGCAATATTAAATTATAGAGGCGGCTCATTAAAGGGCACCAGAGTTTACGTAACCCTTTTCCCTTGCAATGAATGCGCAAAGGCCATTATTCAGGCAGGTATCAAGGAAATTGTTTACATGCAGGATAAGTATGCCGACACCGATTCCGTTATCTGCTCAAAAAGAATGCTTGACAGCGCAGGGGTAAAATACCGCAAGTACACTCAAACCAAAAACACGGTTGAGTTAAAGCTGTAAGCCGAAAACATCGCTTGCAAACCAAACCTTTTGGGCCTTGAACTCTTTTCCGTCAAGGTAGTTAAGAAGCCCTGCATCGGTTTTAAAGTTGAATTTTAGCTTGTAGGAGTAAAGGGCCTGCTTATCGAAGCCAAGCTTTTTGTCGCCTGCTAGTTTTCCGTATTTACCATCGCCTAAAAGGGGATGACCGATGGAGGCCATGTGGGCTCTTATCTGGTGGGTTCTGCCTGTTAAAAGTTCAATTTCCAAAAGGCTTATATCTCCCTTTTGGCGCAAAACCTCATAACGGGTTTTAATGGAAAGGTTTTTCTCACTTTTTTGCTTTGATAAATAAACCTTGTTTTTGCTTTCGTTTTTCTCTAAAAAGCCTTCAAGGGTTGCGGCCCTCGGCGTAGGTGTTCCGTGAACCGCCGCAAGATAAAATTTATCAATTTCTCTATGCTTTATTTTGTCGCAAAGAATGCGCAACGCTTCGGCATTTTTTGCGGCAATAACAATTCCGCCCGTGTTTCGGTCAATTCGGTTGGCAAGGGCAGGGCTGAAACTGTTTTCCTTTTCGGGGTTAAACTCACCCTTTTCGTAAAGATATTTTTGAATTCGTGTAATGAGGGTGTCGTTGTATTCGTTTTTATCGGGGTGTACAAGCACGCCTTGAGCCTTGTCGGCAAGCAGGATGTTTTCATCCTCGTAAATAACGGTCAGCTTGCTTGAGGCCGAAAGAAAATCATATTTAGGTGCCGAAGCCTCAAAAAATTCATCCTTCAAAAAGGCGGTCACAACGTCTCCCGAAATAAGGCGCGTGCTGATTTCGGCGCGCTTGCCGTTGACCTTGATATCCTTTTTGCGAATGGCCTTGTACATCATAGAAGCGGGCAGCTTCGGTGCCGCCTTGCTTAAAAATTTGTCAAGACGTTGGTTGGCATCATTTTCAGTTATTGTAAACTGTTTCATAATTTCTCCTTTAAGTTGGCGAGAGTCGAACCAGTTACGCCTTCAAAACAAAATTTTCGGTAATAGTTTGCCTCAAAACTTGAGATACGTCAGTATTCTCAAGTTTTGTCGGCTTCCTCTAACACAAAAATTTTAGTTTTGAAAGGTCGGAGAGTTTCTGCCAACGAATTTATTAAGCTTACAAAGCGTAATTTTGCCGCAAGGCTG
>JAZSBX010000078.1:0-2851 GCA_045602605.1 Acutalibacteraceae bacterium | reverse complement strand
ATGGAGTTAGACACCATTTACAAAAGTTTTTAAAGAGCATTCCTCTGGGTAAATATATATATACGGCAATGTTTAGGTCAAAAAAAGCCCTTAAAAATGCAATTTATAAATGCAATATTTTTGAAAGTATGGGCTTTAACTATCTCGGTCCCGTTGACGGGCACGACATTGCAAAACTTAAAAACATTTTCACCATTGCAAAGGAGCAAAATCGCCCTGCAATCGTTCACGTTATGACCAGGAAGGGCAAAGGATATTCCTTTGCCGAAGAAAGCCCCAACGCCTACCACGGTGTTTCCTCGTTTGACATTGAAAAGGGTGTGGAGATATCCTCAAATGAAACCTTTTCCTCGGTTTGCGGAAAAACCCTTTGCGAGTTGGCTCAAAAGGATGATAAAATTTGCGCCATAACCGCCGCAATGTGCGAGGGCACGGGGCTTGGCGAGTTCAGTCAAAAATTCCCCGACCGATTTTTTGATGTGGGCATTGCCGAGGAGCATGCAATGACCTTTTCGGGCGGTCTTGCAAAAGGAGGAATGAAGCCCTTTTTCGTGGTTTATTCATCCTTTTTGCAAAGGTCTTATGACCAAATCATTCACGATGCCGCCATTGCCAATATTCCCGTTAAAATTTGTGTTGACAGAGCCGGTGTTGTGGGGGAGGATGGCGAAACCCATCAAGGCCTTTTTGACGTTGCATTTTTAAGCACCGTTCCTAATATGCATATTTATTCCCCTGCAAATCTTACAGAGCTTGAGTTAACCCTTAAAAAGGTGGCGGAGAACAGTGAGCTTTGCGCCGTTAGGTATCCCAGAGGAACAGTTAATAACAAAACTCCGTTTACTTATGATGATAACGAATTTACGGTTATCGGTGGAAAAAGCGATGTTGCCGTTTTGACCTACGGCAGGGAATTCAACGAGGTTTATGCCGCCTATGAGCAACTAAAAGCAAAGGGTAAAAACATTACAGTAATAAAACTTAATAAAATTTATCCTTTAAGCGATGAACTTGTGAACACGGTTTCCACCTTTAAAAACGTTTATTTTTACGAGGAGAACCTTAAATCGGGCTCGGTTAGTGAACATCTTGCCGCAAGGCTGCTTGAAAATTCATTTAGCGGCAGCTTTAAAGCGGTTAACATTGATAACACCTTTGTTCCTGCCTGCGATGTAGCAGGGACAATAAGGAAATTTAAGCTTGATGCACAAAGCATTGTCGAAACACTGGGAGAAAATTAAATGAGTGATAAAATCAGGCTTGACACGGCAGTTTTTGAAGCAGGCTATGCCGAAAGCCGTGAAAAGGCAAAAACCCTCATAATGGCAGGGTGTGTCTATGTAAATAACCAAAAGGCAGACAAAGCCGGTATGACAATTAAGTCCACCGATGTTTTGGAGGTTCGCGGTGCCACGCTTAAATTCGTAAGCCGAGGAGGACTAAAGCTTGATAAAGCAATGACCGTTTTCGGCATTGATTTAAAGGATACCGTTTGCGCCGACATCGGCGCCTCAACAGGCGGATTTACCGACTGTATGCTTCAAAACGGCGCCAAAAAGGTTTATTCCATTGATGTGGGCTACGGTCAGCTTGCCTGGAAGCTTCGCTGTGATGAGCGCGTTGTGAATTTGGAACGTACAAACTTTAGGTATGTAACAAATGAGCAGGTGCCCGATAGCCTTGATTTTGCATCTATTGATGTTTCATTCATTTCACTTGCCCTCATTTTGCCTGCTTTAAATCCTCTTTTAAAGGATGGCGGCAAAACCGTGTGCCTTATAAAGCCTCAATTTGAGGCAGGAAAAGAAAACGTGGGCAAAAAGGGAGTGGTTCGTGACCCTGCCGTGCATGTTGCGGTTATTGAAAAAATCAAGGGCGTTATCCTTGATAACGGCTTTAGCATTTTAGGTCTTGATTTTTCTCCTATTAGAGGACCTGAAGGCAACATAGAATATCTTGCCTTCATTGAAAAAGATTCTACTCCCTTAGACAAAAGCGGGGTTAACGTTAAAGAACTTGTGGAAAACTCACATATTCTTACCGAAAAATAGTAAAGGAGGGGAATGCAAGTGAAGGTTGCAGTTTTACCCAATCTTGATAAACGGGGCTGTCCCGAAACAGTTGATAACATTGGTAAGCTTTTAAAATCCTTGGATATTGAGGCTTATTTGCCTGAGAACATTTGCGGAAGTTATTATCTTCACGCAAGTGAAGAGGAGATTTTTAAAATAGCCGATGTTATTATAACGGTTGGCGGCGATGGAACCATAATCCGTTTTTCCAAGGTTGCCGCAAAATACGATAAGCCCATTATAGGTGTAAATGCAGGGCGCCTTGGTTTTCTCGCCAACATTGAGCCCAGCGAAATTCAGCTTCTTTCAAAACTAAAAACAGGGGAGTACACCACCGAAAAGCGTATGCTTCTTGATATAAAGGTAGTGGAAAACGGTAAGGAGGTTGGCTCCTTTTGCGCAATGAACGATGCCGTTATCACCTGCGGTTTTATGTCCAGAATTATTGATGTTAGCGCCTACGTTGAACACGACAGCATTAACTACCGCGCCGATGGTATTATCATTTCCACCCCAACGGGCTCCACGGCCTATTCAATGTCGGCAGGCGGCCCCATTGTTGACCCAAATGTTGAAAATATGACCGTGACCCCCATTTGCTCACACTCACTCACCGCAAGACCTATTATTTTAGGCGGTGACAGGGTTGTAAAGCTTAAGGCGTTTTCCAAAAAGCGCGCCGATATTTTCCTTTCGGTTGACGGCAGAAAATCCTTCACGGTTAAACCCTACACCGAAATTTATGTTACAAAATCCGAGAATAGTGTTAAGCTTATTCG
>JAZSBX010000077.1:0-5896 GCA_045602605.1 Acutalibacteraceae bacterium | reverse complement strand
ATTGGTGATATGCAACCAAACGAGCTTGTCGTTACCCTGCTGATTTCTGAAATTGCGGCTCTTCCCCTGCAGGACCCCTCACAGCCCATTATAAACGGAATAATTGCCGTTTTTGTTTTGGTTATTGTGGAAATTATCATTTCTTTTATAACAATGAAATGCTATTCCATAAGAAAACTTATGAACGGAAAATCCGCCATTGTCATTGAGCACGGAAAAATTGATCAAAAGGCAATGAAAAAACTGCGTATGACCGTGCTTGACCTTGTGGAACTGCTGCGCGGTCAGAACGTTTTTGACATAAGCACGGTGGCCTTTGCGGTGCTTGAAGTGAACGGCGACCTGAACGTTCTTTTAAAAAGTGACTTTCAGCCTGCCACCCTTTCGGATTTAAGCCTTAAATCCCAACCTGCCGAAATGCAAATTCCTATTGTTTCAGACGGAAAAATCATAAAAGATGCCGTTTCATCGGTAAACAAAACCGAAAATGAAATAAGGGAAATTCTGAAAACCCAAAGTATTAAAGAAAAAGATATTTTCCTTATGACCATGAGTGCTCAGGGCAAAATGAACATTATCTGCAAGGAGAAACAACATTGAAACGGCTTGTTACCGCAATAATCCTTATAATCGTTATAACAGCGCTGTGCATAGGCGTTAATCTGCTGGTTTCCCACGAAATAAAAGAAGTGCGGCAAATGGTGAATCAGTGCAGAGATTATGTTGAAAAAAAGGACAGTGTGCAGGCAGGGAAAACTGCCGACACACTGGTTAAGGTTTGGGAAAAAAGAGAGGCCATGCTCTCCCCTTTTATCAATCACGAAAAAATTGATGAAATAGCCCTTGAAATTGCCGGCCTTGCCGCCAACATAAAGGCAGGCAACGAAGCGGTTTTGTTAAGGGATGCGCAAACGTTGCTCACGCTGCTTCATCAGCTTGAGGAAGATGAAAAAATCAATCTCCACAGCATTTTCTAATCAAACATTTTCTTGATTTTCTCGAAAAAGGTTTCCTGCTTTTTATAGTTCTTTTCCGAAACCGATTTTTCAAAATCACGAAGCTTTTGCTTTTGTTCCTTGCTTAAATCCCTTGGAATTTCAACGTTTATGCGAACGTATTGGTCTCCACGACCACTGCCGCCAAAACGCTGAATACCCTTGCCGCGGAATTTGAATTCATCGCCGGGTTGGGTGCCCTCGTGAATGCTGAATTTAACCTTGCCATCAAGGGTTGGAACGGTGATTTCAGCGCCTAAAGCCGCCTGAGTGAAGGTGATGGGAACCTCGCAGTAAACATCGTAGCCATCCCTTTCAAAAATGGGGTGGGGTCGCACCGATGCAATAATGTGCAAATCACCTGAAGGACCGCCGTTAACACCTGCATCGCCGCCGCCCGATAAACTGAAATACTCACCGTCATCAATGCCTGCGGGAATGTTAATGGTTTTCTTAACGGTGTGGCGAATTCTGCCCTTGCCGTTACATTTTGGGCATGGGTCTTCAATAATTGTGCCGGCGCCTCTACAGTTAGGACAAGGTTGAGTTGTTCTTACCTGACCGATAAAGCTGTTTTGAACCACGGTAACCTTACCTGTTCCCTTACAATGGGGACAGGTTTTTTTAGCGGTTCCTTTTTTAGCGCCGCTACCGCCGCATTCATCACAGGTCTCAATTTTTTGAACATCAATTTCTTTGTTACAGCCCTTTGCGGCCTCCTCAAAGGAAAGATTAACGGTAACCTGAATATCATTACCACGCCTTGGAGCGTTGGGGTTTGAACGGCGCCTGCCGCCAAATCCGCCGCCTGTGAACATATCAAAAATATCGCCAAGGTCCCCGAAATCGCCGAAACCACCGCCAAATCCTCCGCCATAGGCATTGGGATTAAAGTTGGGGTCCACTCCTGCGTGGCCGAACTGGTCATAACGGGCTCGCTTTTCCTTGTCAGACAGCACTTCATAGGCTTCGTTAACCTCTTTGAAGCTCTGCTCCGCTGCGGCATCCCCGGGATGTAAATCGGGGTGGTATTTTTTAGCGGCCTTGCGGTAGGCTTTTTTCAGGTCATCATCGCTAACGCCCTTGTCTACGCCCAAAACCTCATAATAATCCTTTTTATCTGCCAAGTTGCTTCTTCCTTCCCCTGAAGTAAAGTGTTTGGGTGCGTTTTTAAAACGCACCCTGAAAGTTTAATTATTTGTTGTCATCAACATCGGTGAAATCGGCATCATAAACATTGGAATCGTTTTGCGCCGAGCCTTCGCCGTTTGCAGCGTTTTGCGCTGCCTGCTGTGCTTCGGCTGCCGCCTTGTAAACCTTTTCGGAAACGGCGTAAACCTGCTTTTGGAGTTCATCCTGTTTAGCCTTGATTTCCTCAGCATTATCACCCTTAAGAGCCTCTTTTAAAGCCTCTTTTGCATCGTTGATGTTTTTCTTTTCATCCTCGGTTAACTTATCGCCGAATTCGTTAACGGTCTTTTCGGTCTGATAAATCATCTGGTCTGCGGCGTTGCGCATATCAATATCTTCGCGGCGCTTCTTATCCTCGGCAGCAAACTGCTCAGCCTCTTTAACAGCCTTGTCAATGTCTTCTTTAGACATATTGGTGTTGGAGGTGATAGTGATGGACTGCTCTTTGCCTGTGCCAAGGTCCTTTGCAGAAACGTGAACGATGCCGTTTGCATCAATGTCAAAGGTAACCTCGATTTGGGGAATTCCACGGGGGGCAGGGGCAATGCCGTCAAGGTGGAATACACCGAGGGTCTTGTTATCCTTTGCGAATTCGCGTTCACCCTGGAGAACGTGAACCTCAACCGAGGTCTGACCGTCAGCCGCGGTGGAGAAAATTTGGCTTTTCTTTGCAGGAATGGTAGTGTTTCTGTCAATAACCTTTGTGGAAATACCGCCCATTGTTTCAATGCCTAAAGAAAGAGGTGTAACGTCAAGGAGTAAAAGTCCCTTAACATCACCGCCGAGAACACCGCCCTGAATTGCGGCGCCGATGGCTACGCATTCATCGGGGTTGATGCCCTTAAAGGGCTCGGTGCCGATAAAGTTTTTAACTGCTTCCTGAACTGCAGGAATACGGCTGGAGCCACCAACCATAAGAACCTTGTTAATGTCGCCTGTTTTAAGACCTGAATCGGCAAGAGCCTGGCGAACGGGAATCATTGTAGCCTCAACCAAATCAGCGGTAAGTTCATTGAACTTTGCGCGGGTTAAAGTGGTTTCAAAGTGCTTGGGACCGTTGGAATCGGCGGTGATAAAGGGCAGGTTAATATCGGTGGAGGACATACCCGAAAGGTCAATCTTTGCCTTTTCGGCCGCTTCCTTAATTCTCTGCATTGCCATTTTATCGCCTGTGATATCAATGCCCTGCTCTGCCTTAAAGGTGTCGGTGATATATTTCATAACACGAGCATCGAAGTCATCGCCGCCAAGGCGGTTGTTACCTGCAGTTGCCAAAACTTCCTGAACGCCGTCACCCATTTCAATAATGGAAACGTCAAAGGTACCGCCGCCAAGGTCATAAACCATAACCTTTTGGTCATTTTCCTTGTCAATGCTGTAGGCAAGGGCCGCGGCTGTGGGCTCGTTGATAATGCGCTTAACCTCTAAACCTGCAATTTTACCGGCATCCTTGGTTGCCTGACGCTGTGCATCGGTGAAGTAAGCGGGAACTGTAATAACAGCCTCGGTAACTGTTTGACCGAGATAAGCCTCGGCATCGGCTTTAAGCTTTTGAAGAATGATTGCTGAAATTTCTTGAGGTGTGTATTTTTTATCCTCAATGTTAACGGTGTAGTTAGTGCCCATTTCACGTTTAATAGAGCTGATTGTGCGGTCGGGGTTAGTGATGGCCTGGCGCTTTGCAACCTGACCTACCATTCTTTCGCCCGTTTTAGAGAAAGCAACAACGCTGGGTGTGGTGCGGCCGCCCTCAGCATTAGCAATAACAACGGCTTCGCCGCCCTCCATAACTGCCACGCAGGAGTTTGTTGTTCCTAAGTCAATTCCAATGATTTTTCCCATTTTAAAATATCTCCTTTAAATTAAATGTTTATTTATTCAATCAGTTTGCCACCGTGACCATTGCGGCACGGATAACGGTATCACCGATTTTATATCCCTTTTGAAGCACGGCAGCGATGGTGTTTTCGCCTAAATTTTCATCTTCAATGTGCATCACTGCCTCGTGTAAATTGGGGTCGAAGGTGTCCCCTACCTTTGCAATTTCACTGACGCCCAGTTGTGCGGTGAGGCCAACGATTTGTTTGACAATCATCTCAACGCCCTTGGCATAGTCGGGTGAATCCTTGTCAACCGATAAAGCGCGGTCGGCATTATCAAGAACCGGTAAAATATTTTTAATAACATTTGCCTTGGAATATTCCACCGTTGCAATTCGCTCACGCTCGGTGCGCTTTTTAAAGTTATCAAACTCGGCGGCTGTGCGAAGGAGTAAATTCTGCATTGCATCAAGCTCTGCCTTTAATCTCTGAATTTCCTCATCCTTTTTATTTTTACGTTCTTTCTTTTCGGGCTTTGCCTGAGCCTCGGTTTTATTATTGTTGTTTTCTTCCGACATTTTTAGTCCTCCATATCTTTAATAGCCTGCATCATTATGTCCCCTGCCCGCTTGGCAATGTATGAAAGGCTTGGTATTATTTGTTTATATTCAAGTCGCTCAGGTCCCACAACACCAATTCGGCCAAAGTTGCCGTTACCGTTATTATAGGAAGTGACAATCAGCGTAGACGGGCACCTTTTTGCAAAGGACATCTCGCTGCCGAAAAGCAAATTCAGCGGCTGATTTGCCTCGGAAAGCATTGATATGAGCGCCTCGCGGTGGTCAAAAATCGAAAGGATGTCACGGGCATCTCTGTCGCTGTCGCAATATGAAAAAATGTTTGCCTCGCCGCCAAGCTCTAATGTTGCCCGACTTATCTCCTCAATAATTTCATTAAGTTCCGTTAAAATCGGCATTAAGGTTAGCGCATCGGCGCCGGCAGAAACCATTATGCTCTGCATAAATGCGGGGGTGAACTGACTTGCCTGAACTCCAACAACCCACCTGTTAACAAGGCCTTCAAAAACCAAAACGTTTTTTTCGGTTAACGGCGATGAAACCCTGCAAAGGCGGCTCTTTGCCCTGCCGTTTGAGGCGAAGGCCACCAGCATTGCCGTGTGGCGACCCAAAGGTAAAAGCTTCACGCTTTTTAAATAGCACTCACTGCCTGCAACGGTGGCGGAAATTGCGGGAAGCCCCGTAAGCCTTGAAACAATGCGGCAAATGCCTGTGGGAATGTGCTCGGGGTCACTGCTCACCGAAAACATCATGCTGTCAATAAGCTCTTTTCGGCTTTGGTCAAGTGAAAACTGCGCCCCCGAAAAACTGTCAACATAAAGGCGGTAGGCACTGCTTGTGGGCACCCTGCCTGCCGATGTGTGGGGCTGTTCCAGAAAGCCCAGCTCACACAGCTCGCTCATTTCATTTCTAAGGGTTGCGGAGGATGGAGCGTTTTCCAAAATTTCGGTAAGCGCTTTTGAGCCAATGGGCTCGCCCGTTTTAATGTAAGCATCAACAACGGCAAGCAAAATCGCCTGTTTTCGAGCGCTCAGTTCCATTCTCATCCCCCCTGTTTTGCTTTTTAGCACTCTAAGGCATCGAGTGCTAACTGTTAATAATTTACCACCAAAAAACGCAAATGTCAATAGAGTTTTGTGAATAATTTGTAAATATTTTTTGACCTTTCCTGACCTTTGCATTTTTATATGCAAAAAAGCACAAAAAATCGACTATAATATATGTAAAACTATATATTTTGCAAATTTTTTAAAAAAAAGAAAAAAATTCCTTTATTTTTTATAATAAAACTGTTATAATAAAGTGCTGCCTT
>JAZSBX010000076.1:0-8769 GCA_045602605.1 Acutalibacteraceae bacterium | reverse complement strand
GCAATAACACAGGGGCCTGCTTCAATTACAGTTACGGGAACAACGTTTCCGTTTGCATCAAAAAGCTGAGTCATGCCAAGCTTTTTGCCTACTAAACCTTTTTGCATTTTTATTTCCTCCTTTGGTTATTGGTTGATGCGCACATATTATATATAATGTGTACCATCAACGTGACCACTGCCTTTTTATTAGAGTTTAATCTCTAATTCAACACCGGCAGGGAGCTCAAGACTGGTCAGAGCTTCAACGGTTTTGTTGGAAGGTCTGAGAATGTCAATAAGCCTTTTGTGTGTTCTGGTTTCGAACTGCTCACGGCTGTCTTTGTACTTGTGAACAGCTCTTAGAATCGTAACTACTTCCTTTTCGGTGGGTAGCGGTACGGGACCTGAAACCCTTGCTCCTGTACGTTTAGCGGTTTCCACAATTTTCTCTGCGGACTGGTCTACAAGTGCATGGTCGTAGCCTTTAATTCTAATACGGATTTTTTCTTTAGCTGCCATTAGAATTCGCCTCCTTAATTAGTTGGCGGGCAAAACTTACACCGTGCCTCGCGTTTCTTTGAGGCACATTATAAAACCGAATTGCTGGGGTCACAGTCAATCCGGGTACGGCAGGGTGTGCTGCCGCGTGCGTTGTGGCTCGCAAGATGCCACTAGGCACTTTGGTTCTAAGTTCTTTCGCCCGGTTTAAAATCGGACATACTCCGCGGAAATTTCCCGACTCGAGGTCGGCCACCTCCCGCATCAACGCATATCTGCACATATAGCGTGCCTTATCATATTAACACAAGCAAAATAAAAAATCAAGTGTTTTTTACAAAATTTTTTAAAAAAATTTGTGACTTTTTCCGAAATACAATATGTAGTTATTTTACCTCTGAAATAAGGAATATATAGTCCCCCCGCCCCTTTTAATATAATGAACTATAAATATATATAATATAAATAAATTAAGAGCGACCGAAAATCAGTCGCTCTATAGGGTAGAGCGAATAATCCAAACTCCGTTTTTAAAAGGCGGATTTTCGCTCATACTTTGTTAAAATACTCGTTAATCCATCAAGGATTAACTGCGTTTTGTGCCGCGTCTGAACAAAAATCCGTTCTTTTAAAAATCTTTGACCTCAAAGAGAGAAGATTTCGAGTGATTTTTATTCAGTACGGGCGCAGTAAGGCTGACGCCTTACAAGAATGGAATGGGTAAAAAGCGCCGAAATAAGCCGCTTTGAGGCGGGTTAGGATTATTCGCTCTACCCTAGGTTTAGTAAAGTGTTATTGAGTGTTCAAAATTGTAAATTCCGCCTGCTTCCAGACAGTTAATGTCAGGCTTTTTATCAATATCGTAATCGGTTCTGTCGGAATAATCACCGTGACCGCCCCAGGGCTCTAAACAAATATAAGGGGCGTTTGGCTTGTGCCACAAAAGGAAAAACGGGGCATCGGGGAAATCAACCCGAAGTTTTCGGCCTGTCTTGCGATTTCTAAGGGTTGCGCCCCTGAAATTCACGTTTTCGAAAACCAGGGCATCAATAGTGAAATATTTTTCATAAAGGGGTAGCACCGTGCTTTCCTTTATAATGGGCATTTTAACATTACCGAGGAAATTACCGAAAATCACAGTTGTGTCAAGGGTTTGTGGCTCATCGAAAATAACATCGTAATCCTCAATGCCTTCGGGGGTGTAGTAAGCCTCGTGAGCGCCCACGTTGAAATACATATTTCCCTTTCCCGTGTTTTTAACGTTATAATCAATCTTTAACGTTTTTTCGCAAAGGGTGAAAATAATGCGAAACTCATAATCAAAGGGATAGCACTTTTTGGTTTCTTCGTTTGATTTGTGTAAAAATACCGCTTTGGTATCATCGGCGCTTTCAACCTCAAACTGCGTTCTTCTTGCGTAGCCGTGTTTTGAAAGGGTATATTCCCTGCCCTCAAAAACAAACTTATCATCCTTTAGGCCGCCGCAAACGGGAAACATAACGGGGGCTGTGTTGTTCCACACCTCGGGCCTTCCTTCATACATATATTCGGTGTCATTGTAAACAAGGCTTTTAAGCTCTGCCGCAAAGGGATTGATTTTTGCGGTTATGTACTCATTTTTCAAAGTAATCATCATTTTTACCCCTTTTTTGAGTTTATAATTTATTTTAACATACTTCCCGTAAAATTAACAGTATTTTTATTATATAATTGCAAAATTTGCATTTGTGTATTACAATAAAATAAATTACTTATTGAGGTGAAACTATGTTATCTTTTGCAAGTGACTATACCGAAGGCGCCCATCCTAAAATTTTAGAAAGACTGACTGAAACGAATTTCGTTCAGGTGACAGGTTACGGCACCGATGAATTTTGCCAAAGCGCCGCTGATAAAATCAGAAAGGCATGTTCCTGCCCCGAAGCCGAGGTTCGCTTCATTTCGGGCGGCACACAGGCAAATTTAATTGTTATTGACTCACTCCTGGCCCACTATGAGGGCGTTATTGCCGCCACCACGGGTCACATTAACGGCCACGAAGCCGCCGCAATAGAGAGAACGGGACACAAGGTGCTCACCGTGCCCCACGAAAACGGGAAAATAAAGGCAAGTGACGTAAAAAACCTTATTGCCGATTTTTATAACGATGATAACCACGAGCATCAAACCTTTCCCAGTATGGTTTATGTTTCAAACCCCACCGAATACGGCACCCTTTACACAAAAAAAGAACTGACCGACCTATCCCTCGTTTGCAGGGAATATAATATTCCTTTGTTTCTTGACGGCGCGCGCCTTGGCTATGGCCTTGCCGCTAAAGATAACGATTTAACCCTTCACGATTTGTGTAAGCTCTGCGATGTTTTCTACATAGGCGGCACAAAGGTTGGTGCCCTTTGCGGTGAAGCCGTTGTTTTCCCAAAAGGCAACCTGCCAAAGCACTTTTTAACCACCGTTAAACAGCACGGCGCTTTGCTTGCAAAAGGAAGACTTTTAGGCGTTCAGTTCGAAACCCTTTTCACCGACAACCTCTATTTTGAACTTGGCAAAAACGCTATTGACAAAGCCGAAAAACTTCGCAAAATTTTAAAGGATAAAAATTATCCGTGCTTTTTGGAAACCACCACCAACCAGATTTTCGTTGTGGTGGAAAACGGCAAAATGGAAGAACTTAAAACCAAGGTTGTTTTCGGATTTTGGGAAAAATTCGATGAAACCCACACCGTTATCCGTTTTGCCACAAGCTGGGCTACAACCGATGCCCAAATTGAACTTTTAAAGGATATTTTATAATTCATAAAAACAGGCCTTAAAAAATACACGGTTTCTTAAAGGAGATTAAAATGGTTCATTTAGGCAATGATTGGGATGAAATTTTAAGCGAAGAATTTAAAAGTTCCTATTATCTTAACCTCAGAGAATTTCTGAAAACCGAATATTCCACTCGCCGTATTTTTCCGCCTATGAATGACATTTTCAGCGCTTTCAGGGCGTCCTCCTTTGAAAACACAAGGGTGGTTATTATCGGTCAGGACCCCTATCACGGCGCGGGTCAGGCCCACGGCCTTTGCTTTTCGGTTAAAAAGGGCGTTACACCGCCGCCATCCCTTAAAAACATCTACAAAGAAATAAACGATGATTTAGGGCTTAAAGTGCCTGACCACGGCCAACTTTCCGCCTGGGCAGAGCAGGGTGTTTTAATGCTTAACAGCGTTTTAACCGTTCGCGAGGGCGTCCCCACAAGCCACAAGGACAAGGGCTGGGAAACCTTTACCGATAACGTTATTAAAAAACTGAACGGAAAACAAACACCCGTTGTGTTCTTGCTTTGGGGCGCTTATGCCCAGAAAAAGGGTCAGCTTATAACAAATCCCATTCATTATAAGCTTTGCGCCGCCCACCCAAGCCCCCTTTCGGCATACAACGGCTTTTTCGGATGCAAGCACTTTTCGAAAACCAACGAAATTCTTAAAAAACACGGCCTCGCGCCCATTGATTGGCGGGTTTAATCTATGTTTAAAAAAATCAAAAGTTTTTATATTGCGCCCCTTGCCGTTCTTGCCCTTTTTGCCCTTGTTTTTGCGCTGAACGGCTTTTATCCCTTTGGAAATGCTTCGGTTTCCTGGTGCGATATGAACCAGCAGGTTATTCCCCTGTTTTGCAATTTTAAGGATATCTTAAGCGGGAATTCGGGGTTTCTTTTGAACCTTAACAACGCCGGTGGAATGAATTTTTTAGGCGTATTCTTTTTCTTTCTTTCCTCCCCCTTTACCTTTTTGGTGGCCTTTTTTGATAAGGCGGATATCCCCTTTTTAATGAACATTTTGGTGGCGCTGAAACTTTGCGCCTGTGCCGCCACCGCAGGAATTTATTTTGAAAACACCTTTAAAAAGCAAAGCGTTGCCTTTAAGTGTGTTTTAAGTTTTGCCTATGCCTTGTGTGGTTACGGTATGATGTTTTATCAAAACATCATTTGGCTTGATTTAATGTACCTTTTCCCCCTTTTGCTTCTTGGTATCGACCGCCTTTTGGAAAGGGACAAGCCTGCCCTTCTAACCGTTTTCTTAACCCTTTGCACCGCAGTTAATTTTTATTTAAGCTACTGCGTTTATCTTTTTGTCATCATTCTTTTAGGCATCTACGCTTTATCAAAACGCGTTAAGGATAAAACCGCCTTTTTAAAGCTTGGTATTTCGGCGATTTGTTCCCTTTTGGTGACTGCCGCCATTTCGTTGCCAAGCCTTATACAGTATTTTTCATCGGGCAGGACCTCCAACGTTTTAGAGGGACTTAAAAACTGCTCCTTTTTCACCTACACCGAAACAACGCTTGCGGCAATTCTTTCAAGCGGAATTGTTTTCAGCATTCTTTTAATCGTTATCCCCCGTTTTTTTGAACAAAGCCGAAAAACCGTCTGTCTGATTTGCGCTTTTTTGGCCCTGCTCATACCTATGCTTGTGGAGCCCGTTAACCGAATGTGGCACACAGGAAGCTATATGTCCTTCCCCGTTCGTTTCGGCTTTATCACCGTGTTTGTGGGCCTTGCCGTTTGCGGCGAATATTTTGAAAAGCAGAATTTTGAATTTAAAACCAAACCCCTTTTCGGTGTGTTAAACATTCTTGTTTGCCTGGCGCTCGGCGGCTTTATGCTGTATTATGTAAACCAAAACACCGACACCCTTACAAACTATACCCAAACCCTTTGGGGCGATAAGGATTCTTTGAGAGGGTTGCTTATCATTTCCTTCGCGGCGGTTGCAGGCTACCTTTTTTGCCTTGTTTTTGCGAGAAAAAAGCTTATCGGCAAAAACATTTTGGCTGTGTGCCTTGGCATTATGGTGCTTGCCGAAAGCCTTTGCGCCACCGCAATTTACCTTGTTCCTGCAAAGGATAAGCTAAACACCGAAAACTATCAGAAATTTGTTGCCCTTGAAAATGATATATCAGACAATTCCTTTTTCAGGGTTAATTTAAGTCACAAATTTATTGATGCTAATATGACGGGTGCCATTGGTTATAACTCCCTCGGTCACTACACCTCCTTCACCGATAAAAACTATATGACCGCCGTAAAACACCTTGGCTACAGCGGTTATTGGATGGAAATCGGTAACTGGGGCGGCAACATTTTAAGCGATGCCCTTATGTCGGTTAAATACACCGTTAATAAAAGCGGCAACACCTTTTCCATTTCTGAAAACGACCTTGTTTTAGGCCCTGCTACCCTTGTGAACACAGCGCCCGAAACCTTTGAGAGCGGCAACCGACTTGAGGTTTTGGGAGGTGCCTTTGCCCAAATGTTTTCTTTGGAAAAATCGCCTGTAACAACCTACGAAATGAGTGGTTATTCAAACCTTAATTATTATAATAATTTCGGCACCCATATTTTCGAAAATAATGATGGCGGCCGAATTACCTACACTGTTAATGTAAATTCCAAACAATGTCTTTATTTTGACTGCTTCGGCGTTGCCTCAAACGCCCTTGTTGAGCCGGTTAACGACTCCTTTTCGGTTTTTGTAAACTCAAACGCCGTTTCCTATTCCTACCCTGAACAAAACAATAACGGCACGCTTTATCTTGGCGAATTTGAAAACGAAACGGTGGAAATTCAGCTTCGCCTTAAAAAAGACCTTTCCTGCAAATCCTTCGGCGTTTTCGGTGTTGACAAAAACGCTGTGGAAACGGCAGTTTTAAATGCGCAAACCTTTGACCTTTCTGCAAAACGAAATGAAATTACGGGTGAAATTCCAAAATCCCAAAGCGGCACGCTGTTTTTGTCCCTGCCCTATAACGAGGGCTATAAAATCACAGTGGACGGCCGTGAGGTGTCCTACCGAAAAGCCCTCACAGGCTTTACTGCCGTAACCCTTGAAAACGGCGGCAACCTTAAAATCACCTTCACACCGAAAGGTCTTACATTCGGCGGAGTTTTATCGGCAGCAGGTCTTATTTTAACCCTTGTTTTCCTACTTAAGCATAAAAAACTGAACGCTCTCCCACAGTGGATGAAAAATTCAGTCTATACTTTGTTTATAGGCGTTTTTACCGCGGTTATCCTCATTATTTATGTAATCCCCATAGCAATAAATCTTATATAAAAAACGCAGGTTGTTAAAAACAACCTGCGTTTTAATTTAGTTAAACATTTCGGTGGTTAAATATCTCTCCCCCGTGTCGGGAAGCAACACCACAATGTTTTTGCCCTTGTTTTCGGGCCTTTGGGCAAGGGCAGTTGCGGCGCAAAGAGCCGCTCCCGATGAAATTCCCACTAAAATGCCCTCGGTTTCACAAATCAGCCTGCCCATTTTAAAGGCATCCTCTGCCGAAACGGTCATAACCTCATCGAGAATATTAACGTCAAGAACCTGTGGGATAAATCCTGCGCCTATTCCTTGAATCTTATGGGGCGCCGCTTTTCCGCCTGAAAGCACAGGCGAAGCATCGGGCTCAACACCCACAATTTTTATGGCCTCATTTTTTGATTTAAGAAATTTGCCAACGCCTGTCACGGTGCCGCCCGTTCCAACACCTGCCACGAAAATATCAACGTTGCCGCTTGTGGCATCATAAATTTCGGGGCCTGTGGTTTTAAAATGGGCCTGCCAATTTGCAGGGCTCACAAACTGTCCTGCAATAATACTGTTGGGCCTCTCCTTGTTTATTTCCTCGGCCTTTGCAATGGCGCCTGCCATACCAAGCTTTCCATCGGTTAAAACAAGCTCGGCGCCGTAGGCCGAAACAAGCTGCATCCTTTCCTTTGACATGGTGTCGGGCATAACGATAACAGCCTTATATCCCCTGGCGGCGGCAATGGCGCAAATGCCTATTCCCGTGTTGCCCGAGGTGGGTTCAATAACCGTGCCGCCATTTTTAAGAGTACCGTTTTTCTCGGCCTCATTAATCATATTAAGAGCAACGCGGTCCTTAACCGAGCCTGCAGGATTAAAGCTTTCAAGCTTTGCTAAAAGGTTGGCATTTAAACACAGAACTTCTTTCAGTCTGTTAAGCTTCACCAAAGGCGTAGCGCCAATAAGCTGTTCAATATTATCATAAATTTTGTTCATTTAAGCCACATCCAATGTTTCGCCTGCAGCAATTTTTTTGGTGTAATCGGCAAGCTTTGAATAATCGGTTGATGTTATAAGACCCGAGGCCACGCCATCAATGTAGTATTGCCAGCGTTGCTCGGAATATTTCTTAAAGCCGATAACGGTGTCCTTTGTGCCGTTGTTGTGCTTAAAGGTCATAACGGTGTCGTAGGCACCCGATATGGTTTTAGTTGTGAAATCAACGTTGGAAATTTCAAGCAACTTCAAATAATATTTCTTAAAGTTGTCGCCATCCAGCTCTTTGCCGCCGTAGGAAACGTGGAAAATTTCCTGAGCCTCGGCATCATCGCTTTCGGCCTCTACCGTTTCATACCACAGTTTAAACTCATAACTTTGTCCGCCGCTTTGCACAATAAGGCTCTCAACATCCTTAATGTTTTCAACAATCAGCGTTTTATAATAATAATCGGTGGCATCGTTATCAATGAAGGGAAGGTTACTGAGGGCAACCTTTCTTATCATAGGCTCACCGTCACAAACAACCGCGGCATAGGTTTCATCAACCTTTGCGATTTTATAGGTCAGGCTTTCCTCCATAACGGTTATGGTGGCGGTCATAAAGGGATTATCAAGACCGAATTTCTTAAGAGAAGCATCGCTCTTATCAAAGGAATAGGTGCCCGCGCAAGCGATACCCTGGCCGAAGACGGTGAGAAAATCCTTGGTCTCATAAGCATAACGGTTCATAGGCGAAATAACCTGGAAGCCGATATAGGAAGCATCGGTATTTCTTATAATCTTCATTGTTGTGGGAAAATTAACTCCATCAACAATTAAGGTATCATAAAGCGTAAGCTCGCCCTCGGAAAAATAATCTCCGTTGTCGCCGTTTTGCTCAAAACCGCCTAGGTTATTATTTACGGCATAGTGCAGGTCATCGTTAAACAGCTCGGCAATTTCGGTGTTCTCTACAAGGTAAACCGTTTCGGAAAGGGTTGTTTTTAGATAAAAACCGCGGGTGTCGGGGGATTCGTTTCCAACCGTAATTGTAAAGCCCCGGGTTTCACCTCTGCCCTCGAAAACAGCAGTGGCTTGAGGCTTATCAAAGCCATAGTCAGAATCCGCATTTTTCATTTTGCGAAGAGCGGTAATGGCGGCAAGCTCGCTTACGGTTTGCTGAACATAGTAGGAGTCAATAAGCTCGGCATCATATCCCTCAAGTGTCCAGCTTATGGAGG
>JAZSBX010000075.1:0-5767 GCA_045602605.1 Acutalibacteraceae bacterium | reverse complement strand
AAAACATCAAAATCGAGAACAACCATTTCGAAGGTTGCCCCGAGAATTTTATCAGGGTTGGCGGGATTGAAAACTTAGTTGTTTCAAATAACAAAATCGTGGGCAAAGCTAAAATTAGTTCTTTAGAAACGGTCTCTTGCGAAAACATTCAAAAAGACATATAAAAATTCAAATTTTTACTTGACATACAGAGAAAAAAGGGTATAATATTCTTGTTGCATAAATTTTGGGGAATTGTGTAACGGTAGCACGACAGACTCTGACTCTGTTTGTTGGGGTTCGAATCCCTATTCCCCAGCCAAAAAAAAGACAGTCTTAGGACTGTCTTTTTTTATCCAAACCGAAGGCTTGGTATGTAATCCGCGATAGCGGAATGTAATCACGCATTAGCGTGTATGTCATCACCACAAGATGCATTTTTTCGGCTTGATTACATACGCAACTTGCGTTGCAATTACATACAACACTTCGTGTTGATTACATTCACACCTGCGGTGTGATTTGATATGTAGGGGTCCAAACACATAGGTCAAAACGGGCTATGTTTGAATAAAAAAGAACGCTCAGTATGAGCGTTCTTTTTTATTCTACATTCCTGTAATAAAGGCCGCGGGTGAAGGGGATGGCGGCGGTTTTTGGGGTGGTGGCCACATAAAGTGACAAAATTTGCGCCACCTCCTCGCCGCTTTCACCCGTAAAGGAAAGCAGGCTGTAATCAAAGTCCATCGTGTCCTTCTTTTTATCGGCAAGGTAAACGGGCAGGCAGTTAAGCACCCTTGCAAAATTGCCGTCACACAAAACGGGGAACTGTTTTCCCGTTCTGTCGGTAAGTTTTACCTTTTTGCCGCATTTTCGGCAGCCGATTTGGGCCTTAACGGGGCAGTTGCGCGTTGTCATAAGGGTCAGGTTGCCGAAAGCGAAAAGCACCGTTTCACCCCTGACTTTTATATCCCTTGCATTTTTTATGTGCATTTCGGGAGAAATAGTAAGGGCTTTGACACCCATTTCATACAGCTTTTCGGCGGTGAAGGAGTTATAAACGTTAAGCCCCACGCCGCCCAGCATTTCCACTCCACTTTTTTCGCACAGCGAAATGTGGGCGAGGTTATGAACAACAGCCCCCGTTAACCCAAGCTTTTCTGCCGTTTCAAGCTGTTTTAAAATGATTTCCTCATCTTTGATACCGCCCGAAAGGTCAACAAAGGTTTTAACCTTTGCCTTGGGCTTAAAGGGCGCGTTGGCGGGAACGATAATGGCCGAAACAAGGGAAAAATCCTTAATATTTTCAAGCTGTTCCTCATTTTGAACGCTTAAAATAAAGCCCTTACTTTTGTGTGATTTATAACTTTTTTGGGGCAATAGCATATCCCCGTTGTTTTGCCGCCTTTTGCACCGAGCAAGGCAAAGCTTGTTTGCCGCCTCGCGGCGAAGCGCGTTAAGGGCGGCGGCGCTTATGAAAAGACCGTCATCAAGGCAGATATCTGTTTTTTCTGCAAAAAACGGTGTGCCGCCAAGTTTTTGGAGCGCGGCCTTTACCGCCTCACCGTTTGTCGGGCGGTTTTGCGCCGCTTCGGGCATATCCCCATTAACCGTGACAGTATTTTCGCCATCCGAAAGGGTCAAAGAAAGGGGCTCCTTTTCCTTTGCGGAAAATGAAATTCTTATGCCAACGCTTTGCCTTTCGTTTCGGTAAAGAGCGTGGATTTTCGGCAACACATCTTTTGTTTTTAAAACATCATCCTTTGTTCTGATGCCAAACATATCGCCGCCGAGATTCCCCGTGAAATAGCCATCGGTAAAGCCCGAACGGGTGAAAACGCTTTGAAGCAGGGCTTCTTTTTCATTTGTGTCTTCGCCCAAAACCACCGCTTTCACCGTGGCGGTGGCAATAGCCACGTATTCAGGCCGTTTCATTCGCCCCTCAATTTTAAGTGAGGAAACCCCCATCCTTTTAAGTTTTTCAATGTGACCTATAAGGGATAAATCCTTAAGGCTTAAAGCGTAGTCATCGCTTTTCCCCCTTGCCGAAAAGGGCAGGCGGCAGGTGCCTGCGCACAGTCCCCTGTTGCCCGAACGGGTGCCCAGCATACTGCTGAGCATACACTGCCCCGAAACACACATACAAAGGGCGCCGTGGACAAAGACCTCTATTTCCAAATCCAATTCTTTTGCCTTATCGCACACCCTTTTAAGGGCGGCCTCATCCATTTCGCGGGCAACCACAACTCTTTTAAAGCCCATTTCCTTTAAAACGGGCAGCGCGCTTTCACTCTGCACCGACATTTGGGTGGAGGCGTGGAGGGGCAGGTTAGGTGCCGCTTTTCTTAAAACATCGGCAAGTCCCAAATCCTGCACGATTACACCGTCAACGCCAAGTTTTTCGGCATTTCGGGCAAGGGAAACCGCCCTTTCAATTTCATCATCCCGCACAACAATATTAAGGGTTAAGTAAACCTTAACCCCTCTTATGTGGCAGTAGTCCACTGCATTTTTTAAGTTTTCATCATCAAAGTTTTCTGCGCCTCTTCGGGCGTTAAAATCACCTGCACCGGGATACACGGCATCGGCGCCCGAGCGCACGGCGGCAAAAAGCATTTCGTTGCTGCCAACGGGAGAAAGAACTTCCATTTTTTTAAAATTCCTCGTCATCAAAGAAGTTTGTGGTTTGGGGGTTTAATTTTTCAAGTTCTCTACTTAGGCGCTGAACCTCTAAAGCGGCAATGGCCGATTCTTCCATAGCACTTTTAAGCTGAAGCTTCAGTCTTTCGATTTCCGCCCCTGCTTTTTTGGCGGCATCCTGCGCCTCTAAAGCCGCTAAAACCGCCACCATTGTGGTGGAGAGAAAAGGGCTTTTCTTTGCCAAAATATCCATTTTTTGCTCAAGCTCGTTTGCAATGCTTTTAACATAAGCCTCATCATCATCGGAATTGATGCAATAATGAATTCCGCCAACGGTAAATTTAATTTGATGCGCCATTTTGAAGTCCCCTTTCAAAAATAACATTCATTTATTATATGATACCATTTGTGTCGGCCTTTTTCAAGAATTTTTAAAAAAGGGGTTGACAAACGGGGAAATATAGTGTACTATACAACTGTACTATCGATGTTAGTACAGTTCGAAAAAGGAGGTAACACCCATGCTGCAAATTGATTTAGGCAGTCGCGTGCCCATTCACGAACAGTTAATAAACGGCGTTTTAAGGCTGCGCACTGTGGGCGTGCTCAAAAGCGGGGATAAACTTCCAAGTGTTCGCGCTCTGGCGCAAAAGCTTGGTATCAACCCCAACACCGTTCAAAAGGCCTACTCGGCGCTGGAAGAAAACGGTGTAATCTATTCCATTGCCGGAAAGGGCTCCTTTCTCTCCCAGTCGGATGCGGCGCAGCAGGCGCTGATTTCAAATGCTTTAAGTGATTTTAAGGATATTGTAAAAAAGGCGAAAAGCATGGGAATAAGCGAAAAAGAACTTATTTCGGCTCTGGATGAAATCTATATAGGAGGTAGGTAAAAAATGATTGAAGTAATTAACCTCACTAAAAAATTTGATGGTTTTGCCGCCCTTGACAGCGTTAGTCTTGACCTTAAAGAGGGCAAAATTTACGGCCTTGTGGGCGCCAACGGTTCGGGAAAATCAACACTGCTTCGCGTTCTCAGTGGCGTTTATATGTGTGACGGCGGCGAGGTTTTAATTGACGGAGAGGGCGTTTTCAATAACCCCAAAATCAAGGAAACCGTTTGCTACCTGCCCGACACACCCTATTTTATTCACCAGTCAAACTTAAAGGAAATGGCGGCCTTTTACGAGGGACTTTATCCCTCCTTTTCAAGAGAGCGTTTTGACCGGTTAATGTCAATGTTCCCTTTAAGTTTAACTGCGAAAATTTCCACAATGTCAAAGGGAATGCAACGGCAGGCCGCCCTCATTTTAAGCCTTTCGGTAAAACCTAAATATCTGCTTTTAGATGAAGCCTTTGACGGCCTTGACCCCGTTATGAGAAAGGTGTTAAAAGCCCTGCTTATTGAGGGTATTAGTGAGGGCGGTATGACAGCGATTATCGCTTCACACAATTTAAGAGAGCTTGAAGAACTGTGTGATGCCGTTGCCCTTATTCACAAAGGCAATGTGCTGTTTAACGACACAACCGAAAGCCTTAAGGGTAACCTTCACAAGGTGCAGATTGCCTTTTCCCGTATTCCCGATATGAGCGTTTTTGACGGTCTAAATGTCCTGCACAGCGAAAAATCGGGCTCGCTCATAAGCCTGGCGGTCAGGGGCGACAAGGAGGAAATCGAGGCCTTTTTATCAAAACTCGGTCCCGTTTTCTGCGAAATTTTGCCCCCCACTTTAGAAGAAATTTTTATTTACGAATTGGAGGTTACAGGTTATGACTTTAACGAAATCCTATCGTAACAACGCTTTTTTAAGCCTTTTGGGCTTCACCTTTAAGAAAAACCTGGGCTTCACCCTTATTGCGGTGTTAATTGCCCTTTTAATCGGTCCGTTTCGCCTTATTCGTGCCCTCTTTGAAAACGGAATAACCTTAGAAGACTATCTCGGCGGCTATATCGCCTTCCCGCACGAGCAGGATTTTGCAGGGCTTGGGATTTTCCTATCCCTTTTAGTCGGAGTGTTCTTTATCTTTTTAATCCTATTTAACTTTTCCTACCTTTTTAAGAAAAGCTCCTCCGATGCCTTTCACTCCTTTCCCTTAAAACGAAGTGAATTGCTTCTTGCCCGCTTTATCCCCGCCTTTATTCTATCCCTCGTTCCCCTGCTTGTGGGCTTTGCAGGTGAGGCGCTGGTTTTCGCAGTTTGCAAAATTCCCACAGATTACAGCTTTGTTTTAACCATCGTTTCCTACATTGTGTCGGTTATGGTGCTGTGCGGCAGCTTTACCCTTATTTTTGCCGTTTGTTCCGGCACAGGCTTTGATGCAATTCTTCTTATGTTCGCCATAGGCGCGGGAATTCCCCTATCCTTAGCGCTTACCGAAAGCTTTGCTTCGGAACTGCTCCACGGCTACTCCACCTCTAGCTTTGATTTTGGTATTACGGCATTTTCCTCCCCCTATGTTTTCGCCGCTTACTATTTGTGGCAGCTGCTGGATAGCTCCACCTCTGATGCTTTTGGCGCGAAATGGTTTGTTCAAGCCGCTTGCTGGGTGCTGGGCATTGCCTTCACCGCCCTTTCGGTTTACATTTACAACCGCCGAAAGAGCGAAACCGCAGGCACACCCTATGCCTTTAGGCTTATTCCCTTTATCATTTCCCTAATTGTTTCCTTTGTGGCAAGCATTATTCTAGGCATCCTTTTTACGGGTCAGGATTTTTTAACCCCCTCTTTCTGGATTTTCGCCCTTATAGGCTCGGTGCTGGCGGCTATAACCTATGGCGCTATTGCCTCTAGAGGCTTTAAAACGGTTAAAAAATCTCTGCTTATCAGCGGCATTGCCTTTGCTCTTGTTATAACCGTTTTCCTCTGCTTTGCCACAGGCGGCTTTGGCTTTGAAACCAAAATCCCCAAGGAAGAGGATATAAAAGAAGCTTTTGTTTCCTTTTCAGGCGAACAGGTAATCTTTAAAGAAAACGAGCTTGCCCTTGTAACAACGCTTCACAGCGACCTTATAGATGGCAAGGGAAATAATGAAGAATTTTTAAGATATGTAAATATTGATTACACCCTTAAAAACGGCAGTCAGCTTCACCGCGCTTACTATTTAACCGAAAGCGTTGGCGCCGATGCACTTTATAACATTTATATAGGTC
>JAZSBX010000074.1:0-2928 GCA_045602605.1 Acutalibacteraceae bacterium | reverse complement strand
AAAATCTTCTCTCTTTGAGGTCAAAGATTTTTAAAAGAGCGGATTTTTGTTCAGACAAGGCACAAAACGCAGTTAATCCTGACGGATTAACGAGTATTTTAACAAAGTATGAGCTAAAATCCGCCTTTTCAAAACGGAGTTTGGATTATTTGCTCTACCCTAAGGTAATACCCCTTGATTTTAAGGGAATATTACTATATAATATCTAATGTAAAAAATTTTTTTGGAGGCAAAAAATTATGTTGGTTTCTGCAAAAGAAATGCTTAACAAAGCAAAGGCTGGCAAGGATGCCGTTGGTCAGTTCAACATTAACAACCTTGAATGGACCAAAGCAATTTTAAACACTGCACAGGAACTTAATTCCCCCGTTATCCTCGGCGTATCCGAGGGCGCAGGTAAATATATGTGCGGCTACAAAACCGTTGTTGGTATGGTTAAGGGTATGATTGATGAGCTTGGTATCACCGTTCCCGTTGCCCTTCACCTTGACCACGGCAGTTACGAGGGCGCAAAGGCTTGCATTGAGGCAGGCTTCTCCTCGGTTATGTTTGACGGCTCACACTATCCCATTGAGGAAAACATTGCAAAAACAAAGGAACTCGTTGCCATTTGTGATGAACTCGGTCTTTCTTTGGAGGCTGAGGTTGGCGCTATCGGCGGTGAGGAAGACGGCGTTGTAGGTAACGGCGAGGTTGCCGACCCTAATGAATGTAAAATGATTGCCGATTTAGGCATTACAATGCTGGCCGCAGGCATCGGTAACATTCACGGAAAGTACCCCGAAAACTGGGCAGGCCTTTCCTTTGACACCCTTGATGCCATTCAGCAATTAACAGGCACCATGCCTCTCGTTCTCCACGGCGGCACAGGTATTCCTGCTGAAATGATTCAGAAGGCAATTTCTTTGGGCGTTTCCAAAATCAATGTTAACACCGAGTGCCAGCTTGCATTCGCCGCCGCAACACGTGAATACGTTGAGGCAGGCAAGGATTTAAGCGGCAAGGGCTTCGACCCCAGAAAGCTTCTCGCCCCCGGCTACGAAGCAATTAAAGCCACCGTTAAAGAAAAGATGGAGCTTTTCGGTTCCGTTGGCAAGGCATAAGAAAAAATTTAAACAAAAAGAAAGAGGCGACTCCCATTTGGAAGTCGCCTCTTTTACGTTATATTTTATATAACACCTTTTTTAATTAAAATGTTGGCATAAAGGGCGCTTTCTCCCGTGGAGATAACGGCGTATGCTTTCTTTGCCCTTTCGTAAAATTCAAACCTGTCGATGTTTTCAAACTCGGCATCGGAATGTTTTTTAACAACGGCCTTGTACTCATCCCAAATAGGGGTTTCCACGTTGTCGCCATCCATAACCTTCATAAGAAACAAAGGTTTAGCATAGGTGTCAAGAGGAATAAGCTCTAAAACGGCATCCAAAACCTCGGTCCCGCCGTTACCGGTCATATACACAACACGCTGTCCTATGGCAGGGAAATTACCGTCAGCTATAACCAGCTCATCGCCGTGGCCCATTTCACAAAGAATTTTTAACAGCTCGGGCGGTATAATTTTAGGTACGTTTTTTAACATAAATACAACTCCTTTATAAATTGTACATATTTATTATACCACATAATATATTATGTTTTCAAGTAAAATCGGGAAAGCCAAACTTTGGGCTCTGTTGGTAAGGTTTAAGAAACAGTTTAAACCAACCGTAGAATATGGGTTTCAAAATTAATGTTGACAAAACTTAATTTCGTGTTATAATTGAAATGTTCATTTGGGCCATTAGCTCAGTTGGTTAGAGCAACCGGCTCATAACCGGTCGGTCCGGGGTTCGAGTCCCTGATGGGCCACCAACAAATGAACAACTTATATTTAGGGGTATAGCTCAGCTCTAAGAGCAGCGGTCTCCAAAACACAAGTGCCGGGTGAGGTTGCGAGCGCGTCCGGTGGACGAAACAGCGAGCAAAACGAAGCGCCGCGGTCAAAGTTCATAGGCGTTAAGAGCCGAGATGAACTTTGGGCACCGCAAGAGGGCATAACCCGAGGCGATTTACATATAACATTCATAATAACATTTAGGGGTATAGCTCAGTTGGTAGAGCAGCGGTCTCCAAAACCGCGTGCCGAGGGTTCAAGTCCTTCTGCCCCTGCCAAAAAGGAAGCACTGACTAAAAGGTCAGTGTTTCCTTTTTAGTTTGTGTTAAAGCCTTAACCCAATAAAGCATAACAAAAGTGATGAAATTCTTTTAACGCTGTTTTTGCGGCAGTGCCATTTTGTGCATCACCTGAAATTGGGTCTTGACTTTTAATAGTTAGTCTTTTATTATAATTTTGTATTTAAAGCACAATACTATATAGTATAATTATTTTACAAAAAGGAGTTGTGTTTATGTTAAAAAATGTACCTAAAATTATACCCCCCGAGTTATTAAAGATACTTTGCGAAATGGGCCACGGCGATGAACTTGTTATTGCTGACGGTAATTTCCCGGCCATAGGCCAGCGTGTTGTATATATGACCGGTAACGGCGCAACCGAGGTTTTGGAGGCTGTTTTAGAACTGATGCCCCTTGACACCTATGCACAGCCTTTGTTTCTTATGAAGGTTATGGATGGCGACAAGGTGGAAACACCCATTTGGGATGAATATAAAGCTGTTGTCAAAAACCATTCCGATGCCGAGTTTGAAAACATCGACAGATTTGAATTTTACGAAAGAGCAAAAAAAGCATACGCTGTTATCGCCACAGGAGAAAGCGCACTTTATGCCAACATTTTGCTTAAAAAAGGCGTCATTTAATTTTCTTTTGTCAACAAAAAAAGAGTGTGGTTTCCCACACTCTTTTAATTTTTTTAAAATTTGGTTTAAGCCTTGCCAACAGAACCGAAAAGTTCCATCTTTTCTTTAACGGTGGCTTTAATTGCTTCGT
>JAZSBX010000073.1:0-7353 GCA_045602605.1 Acutalibacteraceae bacterium | reverse complement strand
TGAAAAAAATTATGAGCAACTCGTGAACCAAAAATTCAGAGAACTGCTCAATGAAAAATATGATATGTCCATCATCGAAAAAGAGGCTGTCAACACTAACGATAAAACACGCGGCATTAACCCTGATATGTGGGAGGGTGCGGATATTGCTGATTCGATGGAATTAAAGAAATATTTGTATCCAACCGAAGAAAAGGAGTATGCAAAAATTTTCGTTAATGATGGAAGGGCTGCCGCTGATAAATATTTGTTTGACAAATACGGTGAACTGTCAGAAAGAAAATCCGCAGAAACACAGCGGCAATTAAAGGACTTCAGCGAAAAATATCCTGTGTTAGGTTCGGTTGCATCACTTGGCACTAATCTAATGTCTGCTCTTGAGGGTGTAGGAAACACCGTGCGCACATTACATACAGGCCGTGCAAAAAGGAATTACTTTGCAGATATGACAACCGCGTTCCGTCAAGGTGTTTCGGAAAAAGTTGACTGGAATATTGGTGAATGGGATGCTTTCGATTTTCTTTACAACACGGGAATGTCTGCTCTTGACAGTTTAGCTGTTTCACCTTTAGGTGCCGGCGGTGCTCTTGTGTTGGGTTTTTCGGCTGCAGGACAAACCACAAATGATATTTTAAACCGCGGTGGTACAAATGAACAAGCGTTTTGGGGTGGACTTGCGGCCGGTGCCTTCGAGAGCATATTTGAAAAGTTTTCAATCGGAAACATTAACGAGCTCAAGGAAGTGAATCCCAAATCCTTTAAAGATGTAATCTTAAATATTGCAAAATCAATGGGTGTTAACGCTTCAGAGGAAGGCGCTACAGAGTTAGCAAATATTTTATGGGATTCGTTCGTTAACGGCGATATATCAAACGTAAACGCCCTTTGGGAGCAGTATAAAGAACAAGGTATGACCGACCAGCAGGCACGTTGGCAGATAGCTCTTGATTTAGGCCTTCAAATCGGTGAAACCGCCGCATCGGGCGCACTTATGGGCTTCGGTTTTGGTACGGGTGGAAACATTAGAGGATATGCCCGTAATAAAGCCATTGACCGTTACAATTCTCAAATGTCAAATATATTTGACACTGAAGGTCGGGAATATTCTATTGAACTTGATACCGAAGGAAAGCCTTTTGTTCAGGTTAAGGAAGATATTTTTGCTGAAAATGATGGAAAAAGCGTTGCGGCGGTTATTGCCGACACTATTAAAACCAAGTTTAATAACCTGATAAACGTTAACGGTCAGAACATTCAAATCAATAAAACCACAAACGATGAGTGGAGATACTCGAAAAAGGCCCAGCAACTTTATGGCGAAAATCCCACTGCTTTCAATGATAAATTAAAAACCATTGCCAATGCTGATGAAGTTTTAAAAACTGCAAAGGGTTGGATAGGAGAAGAGTCAGGACACAATAGAACTGATGATATTGTTGAGTTTGCAAGGGGTTTGGTAAATTATAAAGTCGGAGACAACGGATACTCTGCTGATGTACTTGTTGGCATTCGTAAGAACGGCGCGGCGGTACTATATGATTTGGTGAATATCTATGAAAAACAAATAACAGCTGCACCGGTGGCAACTACTAAGGCGAGTGATAACTCCCTACGTACACCAAGTGCAACTGTTACATCACAAAATATACCACAACCGGTCCCTGTTGTCAACCCCGATTCGCAGGTTCAGGGCACACCAATGATTTCTGAGCCTGATTTAACCACTGCAAAGCCGCAAACGTTTGAGGAAAGCGCAATGGCAAACATTATCGGCGGGGATGCACAGCTCACCGATGGGCAGCGCAGGGTGAACAGTATTGCGCGGCTTCTTAAAATGGAGCCTGTGTGGGATGTTGTGGGCGACCCCGAAGTTGTGGGAAAGGGCTATTATGAAAACGGTGTTATTCACCTTAATAAACAAGCTCCTGCTCTCACCACAGTTTATCTCCACGAATTTTGCCATCACCTGCAGCGCAGCGGCAACTGGAACGCTTTTGTTTCTTTTTCGAGAAGCACGCCTGTATATGCGCAATGGATTTGTGAAAAAGGCGGCAGCGCCGATTTTGAAACCGCCGAGGCAAATTACAAGGCCCAGATTAAAAAGGCTTATGAAAGCAAAACGGGAAGCGCCTATAATAACACAAGGCTCACCAATGAAATTATGGCGCGTTTTATTTCGGAAAAGATGATGGTGGAATATGCTTCAGGTCAGAACACCGACCTTGCCACAGCCACCGAACATTTCTTAACCGAAATTGCCAAAAACCGCAAATGGTATCACATTGTTATGGACTGGATAAGTGAAATGATAAACCGCCTGACTCATCGAAATGAGCAAGCGGATTTTTTAAAGTTTCAGCGTATGCTTAAACAGGCATATAACGATGTGCAAAGCAGAGCGGCAGCAGTGGATGGCGGAAGGGAATATGATGCTGATAATATTCTTGATATTTCGGAAGATAACGAGTTTTTGCAAAAAGTTCCTAAATCAAAAAAGGAAAAATATAAGTTTATTAAAAATTATATTTTTGGATTACTGGGCAATAAAGACATTATATTAAGTGATGGGAAAATAGCAAAAGTTGATAATAGTGATATTGGTCATTTGTCACATAATGCCAGTGATAAAAAAATAGCTGAAATTTCAAAAATAGAAGAAATTATTAGGCATGCAAAGCTTGTGGGCGAAGAAACGAAAGTAGAGCACAATAAATTTGATTATTTTTGTTATTATGGTATGGATATTAAATTTAATAACGAAAAGTTTATCGTGTTTTTAAACGTAGGTCGTTCAAAGTATGATGGAGGATACCATCTTTATGATATTACTGATAAAAAAAGAGATGTTGCCAACCGAACAAACGGTTTAGCGCGGCCCGTAGGTTACGCGCTCACAAACAACATCTCTAATAACAGTATACGCGATTCTGCCGAAAATAGCAAGGAAAATTTTGAAAACCGTGATTATTCCTTTGATGAAAACGGTATTGGCGCGCGTACGTCTGCAAAAATTTATGCTAAAAACCTTCTTCGTGATACAGGCAGTTCCTATGAGCAGAGTATGCTTATAAAGGATATTGAAAAGATTTATGCTGCCGCCGACAAAGGCGATGCAACCGTGAAATTTTCATTAGCCCAGGACACAGCGGCAAAGCTTTTAAATGACATTGAAGACCGGGATTTTTCAAAGGAAGGTGAAAATGCAGGAGAAAACGCCCTAAAAAATCTTACAAACGATATTGTAAATCACATTGATGAAGAGACTCACGGCACATTAAACCGTTTGCGCGCCGAAAATAAGCGACTTAAACACACTGTTAACGATTTTGAAGCGGCACAGCAGAGAAAAACCGACAGGAGCGTTATTAGAAAAAGCATTAATAACCTTGATAAAAAGTTCCGCGCCAATTCAAATAATAAGCACGTGTATGAGGATTTAAAAGGTACGGTTAAGGCTTTTCTTGATATTTTCCTTGAAAACGACCCCCGAGCTTTTGAAAAAAGGGAAATTTCGAGAGTAAGGGCAATGTATGAAAGACTTGTGGGCGAAAACCCCGAAATTACCCGCGACTCCGACACCGAGGAAAAACTTAAATATCTTGAGCAAACGATGGAGGGTAAGACCATTTCAAAGCTCACCGATTCCGAACTTCAGATGGTGAGGGAAATAGCGGAGCATTTTTCCCATCTTGTTACAAGTGCGAATGAGATATTTGTGGAGGGCAAGAGGGAGGATTTTAAGGCACTTGCCAACGAGGAAGCCGAAAGGCTTGAAAAAATGCCTCAAAAGCGTTACGCGAACCTTGGAGACGGCAAATTCAGGCAAGGGCTGGATGAAGCTAAAGAGTTTTTAAACGAGGGAAATCTTAAGCCTGTTTATTTCTTTGATAAAATCGGCGGCGTTTATAAAAAGCTGTTTGATGATATTTCGGCAGGTCTTGATAAAACGGTTAAAAACATCAACAAAGCGACTGTTTTCCTGCAGGACACCCTTAAAAAATATAACTACTGGTCCTGGGTGGATAAAAAGCAAAAGATTGAGCTCGGCCACGCAAACGGTCAAAGGATAACGCTTACAATGGGTGAGGGAATGAGCATTTATGCCGTTCACAAGCGTGAAATGAGCAATGCCCACACACAGGCTTCAAATCACCTAGGTGTTGGCGGTATAGTTTTAAAACGCCGCCAAATTGTTGAGCAGATTGAAAAATCCGCAAAGGATAAAAATGGAACATTCGATAAGCTCATTCAGCATCACCTTATAACTGCCTGGGCATCCTCACCCTACAAAATAACCGAAGCAGATATTAAAGAAATTGAAAAGCAGTTAGGCAAAGAAAAACTTGCCTTTGTTGATGAACTTGTTAATTATATGTCAACGGTGGGCTCTGCGCTTGGTAACGAAGCATCAGATAACCTTTACGGATATAACAAATTCGGTGAGAAATATTATTTTCCCTTTGAGACTTCAAAGAAATTTCTTGCACGCGAATACGACAACCGACAAGCCAAAAAGACTCTGCTCGGTAAATCCTTTGCTAAAAACACCATTGAAGAGGCAACAAGTCCTCTTGTTATCAGCGATTTTACCGAGGTATTTTGCAAACATATGACCGAAATGTGTGAATATAACGGTCTTGGAGTTCCGCTTAACAACCTGAAGCGCGTTTGCGGTTTTGTGGATAAGGGCGATGAAAAGCGTGCAGGTTTTTCCCTTATGAACGAACTTGAGCGTGTTCACGGCGCCGCAACGATTAACTACCTTAACAAATTTATTGAGGATGTGGATGGTGGCATTTCCGGACAACAGGCAGGCGATAACATTGCCGGAAGCCTTATAAGTCTTTTCCAAAAAAATGCGGTAGCGGCAAATTTAAGCGTTGTTATTCAGCAGCCTTCATCCATTATGCGAGCCGTTGCCTACATAGAGCCTAAATATCTTTTCGCCAAGGGCGCAAAGTTCACGAATGCCGCGTGGGAAGAGTGCAAAAAATATAACGGTGTTGCTATCCAAAAGGAAATGGGCCGTTTTGATATTGGAAATCCGCAGTCAACATACGATTATATGATGGGTCGCCAATATGACGGCATTAAGGATAAGGCAAAAGGCTTTATAAAGGATGAAAATTACCGCGATAACCTGCTCGGCAAAGCGGCATCCAAAGCCGACCAATACACCTGGTGCGCAATTTGGAACGGCTGCAAGGCCAAAATTGCGGCTACAACGAAATTTGAAGTTGGTAGCGAGGAATTTTATTCCGCCGCACAAAAACTCTTTAAAGAGGTTATTGAGTATACGCAGGTTTACGATTCGGTTTTATCCAGAAGCCAGAATATGCGCTCGAAATCAATGTGGACGCGGATGGCAACAGCCTTTATGGGTGAGCCCACCACAAACCTCAATATGCTGCACAAGGCTTGGTGGGATGCAAAAACAGGGAATATGGGAGCGGCAACAAAGGGAGTTATTGGTGTTTTCTCAGCCACCCTTTTAAATGCGATTTTAAAATCGCTCATTACCGCCATGCGCGATGATGATGAGGATAAAAGCTACGGTGAAAAGTATATCACCGAAGTGGGCGGCAACTTTTTAAGTGATGCAAACCCCATAGGCTGGGTACCCATAATGAAGGACGTGCTTTCAATTTTTGAGGGCTACCAGGTAAAACGAGCTGATATGAACCTTGTGCAAGACCTATATTATGGTGTTACGGCGCTTTCAAGCACCAAAAAGACCACCTGGGAGAAAATCCTTGCGGTGGCTAATCCAGTAAGCGCGATGTGCGGCCTGCCTGTTGAGAACGTTGCCCGCGATATTGGCGCCGTTATTAACACTGTAACAACCGCTGTTAATGATGAAAACGAGCACACCCACGGTTTTAAGTATGCGTTTTTAGAGGGCCTGCCCGGTGAAGATTCTTATGCTAAGTATTATGAAATAATGCGAGACAAGCAAAAGAAGGGCGACACACAAGGGTATACCGAGCTTAAGGAATACCTTATGGGCCGCGGAAAAACCGAAAAGGAAATTGAAAGCGGCGTAAAAGCGGCATATTCAAAGAGCAAGCCTGTTGCAAAGCAGACCGATGATTACTTCGCAAAACTTGCACAAAACGCTCTCTTTGGCAAATTGCCTGATGAAAAGCAAGAAGACGTTAAGACCGCTATTAAACGTTATCTTACCGAAAAGGAAATAAACAAAACAAGCGGAAAAGAATTAAGCTCTGCAAACAAAAAAGCTTTGGAAGCCGAAAACAAAGGCAGCAGCGCTCTTAATTATTTCCTTGCGAAAGCAAGTTTTATTGACACCGACAACAGCGGCGGTATTTCAAACGAGGAAAAGATAGCGGCAATTAACAAAATGAACATATCGGCCTTTGAAAAACAGGCGCTGATTATGCTCTACACAAAAAAATAAGAAATAAAACTCAAGCGTTTTGCAGTTAACTGCAAGGCGCTTGAGGCTTTTTAAGGAGGTATTAAAAATGGCAATCAGAGAAATTAATTACACCGTTACCAAAGATGGCATAGACCCTGCAGCAAAGCAGTTTGGTGGAATTCAGGGTGAACACAATGCTACTCAGCTTATTTTTAAGCTAGATTCGGATTTTTATAAAAAAATCACGGAGCACAAGGAAGGATATAGCGCTCAGCAAAAGCAAGAAGATAAACACGAAGTGGTGTATCGCTTTGAGGGCTTTGACTGTATTGGAGGAATGGCGTTCGCAGAAAGCGCTGTAGTCGGCTTCCGACTCAAAGAGCGGAGTCATGCGGTTTACTTCAAATTCCATCTCAATACCGGAGCTCAGTCTGTCAGCCAGCTCTTTTATCGGAACTAAAATATCCTCTGAGTTTGCTGAAATATTAGAAACAGAAGCGTTATTTGCAGTGTTTGCATACATGGCGGAACCAAGTGCTGCAAATAAATGAGAATGTTCCGGCGCGATGATTTGTTCCGGAGATAAATGTAAGGTACGGATAAAAGCAGCTTTAAGTTCGGACAGGAAATGAAGCGGGCCGCCTAAAAAAGCTACGTTTCCGCGAATCGGTTTACCGCAGGCGAGACCACTGATTGTTTGGTTCACAACTGCCTGGAAAATAGAGGCAGAAAGATCCTGCTTGGTAGCCCCTTCATTGATGAGCGGCTGAATATCCGTTTTTGCAAAAACACCGCAGCGAGCAGCAATCGGATAAAGTGCTTTGTAATCCTTCGCATATGTATTCAGACCGGTAGCATCCGTCTTTAACAGACTTGCCATCTGGTCAATAAAGGAGCCGGTACCACCGGCACAAATGCCGTTCATTCGTTGCTCGATGCCATTGGTAAAGTAAATGATTTTAGCATCCTCGCCG
>JAZSBX010000072.1:0-8933 GCA_045602605.1 Acutalibacteraceae bacterium | reverse complement strand
TCATCGGGAAAATAATCAAGCAGCGTTGTGGGGGTGCTTCCCCTTTTTCTGCCCGAAAGCACCGCGGAATAGTTTTCAATGCCCTTGCAGGTGCCGATTTCCTTTAACATTTCAATGTCATATTCGGTTCTTTGGCGAATTTGCTGGGCTTCAATAAGCTTACCGTTTTCAATGAAAAAGGCGCATCTTTCTTCCATTTCCGTCTCAATTCGCTTTAGCGCATCGTTCATTTTTTCAGCAGGAATAATGTAGTGTGATGCGGGGTAAATTGCGGTGTGGGAAAGCATTGCTTTAACCTCACCCGTAAGGGTGTTTATCTCGCAAATCCTATCAATTTCATCGCCAAAAAACTCAATTCTTAATGCATTTTCATAGGTATATGCAGGGTAAATTTCTACAACGTCTCCGCGAACTCTGAACTTGTTTCGCACAAAGTTAATATCATTTCGTTCGTACTGCAAATCAACCAGCTTTGCTATAAGTTCATCGCGGCTTTTTTCCTGCCCTACCCGAAGGGAAATAACCATATTTCTATAATCAATGGGGTCACCGAGGGAGTAAATGCAGGAAACCGAGGCAACTATAATAACATCACGCCGCTCGGACAATGCGCAGGTGGCCGAATGGCGGAGTTTGTCAATTTCATCGTTAATTGCCGAGTCCTTTTCAATATAGGTATCACTGCCGGGAATGTATGCCTCGGGCTGATAATAGTCGTAATAGGAAACAAAATACTCCACCGCGTTTTCGGGGAAGAATTCTTTAAACTCCGAACACAGTTGTGCGGCGAGGGTTTTATTATGAGCGAGAACTAGGGTTGGGCGGTTTACTTTTTCAATAATATTCGCCATTGTGAAGGTCTTACCAGAACCCGTTACACCCAGCAAAACCTGCTCTTTAAGGCCGCTATTCAAGCCATTCACCAACTTTTCAATAGCTTCGGGCTGGTCACCTGTGGGTTTGTAGTTTGATACTAACTTAAACTTGTCCATTCGTTCTCACCTCGCATTTTAAAGAGTTTTTTATTAGTATATCACAAAATGTTCTATAAGTAAATAAACACCTTATGTTATGTCCCATTTTCAAAATTGCAAGAATTATAATAATATGTTAAAATATTTTTGGTGATGAAAATGGATTTGCCGAATAGAAAACAAAACAGATTGGAAAATTATGATTATGGACACCAAGGGTGTTATTTTGTAACATTGTGCACATACAATAGACAACCGCTTTTCAAAATTGATTACGTAGGGAACGACCTGTGTGTCGTTCCGCATTTGCAAAATCAAATCATTCATAAATGGATTAAGGAAACGGAAAATAAATTTCCAAATGCCAAAATCGAAAAATTTGTTATTATGCCCGACCATTTGCATCTTATCGTTAATATAACACAACGACACACAGGTCGTTCCCTACAAGATTTAATGCGGTTTTTCAAAACAATGACAACAAATGAATATATCAAATGTGTTAAAGATGGTTTATTACCGCCGTTTGACAAAAAATTGTGGCAAAAATCGTATTACGACCACATAATTCGGAATCAAGATGATTACAACGAGGTATGGGAATATATTGAGAACAACCCGAAAAAATGGTTATTAACGAAAGAAACCCAAGATAATTAAATCTTGGGTTTCTTTTATACGGAACGACACGCAGGTCGTTCCCTACGATATTAAAATTTATTTAAGTTTCAAAAACTCATTTAGCCGTTTGTTTTTTGAGATTATTGCATAAATTACCGTGAATGCTATGGCACCGATGGCACCTTGGAAAGCGTTATAGGGGACTGCCGAAATGGCGGCTAAACCGTAGCCCAGCACAAAGCATTCATAAAGGAAATAGGCAGCCACCATAAACGCTTCACACACTAATGACAGGCAAAGCGCTTTACCTATGGTAAGCTTGCCCTTTTTAGCGCAAATGCCCATTAAAAGTGCCATTAAACCTTTAATAAAGAAGGTTGCGGGGGCGTAAAGGGTGAAGCCGAAAAGCAAATCGGCCAGAGCGCTGCCCACACCTGCGGCGGCAAAGGCATAAACGGGGCTTAAAAACGCGCCGCAAAGCAAGATAAAGCAGTCACCAAGATTTATGTAACCAAAAACGGCGGGGATTTGCACCACGAATGTGGCAATAAAAACAATGGCGGCAAAGAGCGCCGAGGTAATAAGTTTAAAAAGATTATTTTTCATTATCTGATACCGTATTTTTCAATAACGAAGTCCATATCCTTATCGCCTCTGCCCGAAAGGTTAATAAGAATTGAGCCGTGTTCCATTGTTTTGGCAAGTTTCATACCAAAGGCAACGGCGTGGGAGCTTTCAATGGCGGGGATGATACCTTCAAGACGGGCAAGTTTATAAAATGCATCTATGGTTTCCTCATCGTTGATAACATCGTATTTAACCCTGCCGATTTCCTGCAAGAATGCGTGTTCGGGGCCAGAGGAAGGGTAATCAAGACCGCTTGCAACCGAATAAACGGGGGCAGGCTCGCCGTTTTTGTCTTTGAGCATTATGCTGTTAAAGCCGTGCATAACGCCCTCGGTGCCGTATTTAAGGCTTGCGGCGTGGTCGCCCAGTTTTTCTCCTCGACCTAATGGTTCAATGCCGTAAATATCAACGGGGTCATTTAAAAAGCCTGCAAAAAGACCTGCGGCGTTGGAACCGCCGCCAACACAAGCGACAATAGCGTTGGGCAAATGGCCTGTCATATCAATAAACTGTTCTCTTGCCTCAATTCCCACAACGCTCTGGAAATCGCGCACCATCATTGGGAAAGGATGAGGACCTAGCACCGAGCCGATGCAATAAATGGAGTCTTTATATTCCTTACTGTAGGCATCAAAAGCGGCGTCAACGGCCTCTTTCAAGGTTTGAAGACCGTGGGTGACCTCGATAACGTTTGCGCCGAGAATTTTCATTCTTGCAACGTTGGGGGCCTGCTTTTTAATATCAACAGCGCCCATATAAATATCGCACTCAAGCCCGAAATAGGCGGCGGCAGTAGCAAGGGCCACACCGTGCTGACCTGCGCCCGTTTCGGCAATAATCTTTTTCTTACCCATATATTTTGCAAGAAGCGCCTCACCCATGCAGTGGTTAAGCTTATGGGCGCCCGAATGGTTAAGGTCTTCCCTCTTTGCATAAAGCTGAACCTTGCCGCCAAGCATATCGGAAAGGCGTTCTAAATGGGTTACGGGCGTGGGGCGGCCCTGAAATTCCTTACGAATTCGGCGAAGTTCAGCAATAAATTTTCTTGACTGACAAATGGAAAAATAGGCCTCGGTTATTTCGGCCATTGCGGCTTTCAGTTTGTCCTCAACAAAAACGCCGCCGTATCTGCCGAAGTAACCGTCCTTATCGGGATAGTTGTTAAAATAGGTTTCAAAATCAACATTGTTCAGTTTCATAAAAAATTTCCTCCAAACGAATTACCATCAAAAACGAAAACGCCCTTGACAGTAAAATTATTTCACTGTCAAGGACGAATAAAAACTTTATCCGCGGTGCCACCTTGAATTCGCGAAAATTCGCGCGCTTTTGCAGGGTACAAACATACCCACGGCAGTTAACGATTGCCTACAACGTTGCAGAATACTCTGTGGAAAGCCACATTTGACTGCACCCTCAGCGGTCCATTTGACAAAATGTTTCTTGCCGGACTCTCAGCTTCGCCGACTCTCTGTAAAGGCATTTTTGCCGTTATCTCCGCTTCAACGGTTTAAAATGTTTGATTTTTAAAAATTATAACACCGCAAAAAACATTTGTCAATATTAAAAATTTCTTAACACACCTTATCCGAAGTAATAAATTTCTTTCAAAAAATCACTTGACTTTTTATTCTTTTTATAATATAATCAATTTTGCTGTTTAATATGTTTGCTGCTATGGCTCAGGTGGTAGAGCACATCCTTGGTAAGGATGAGGTCACCAGTTCAAATCTGGTTAGCAGCTCCAAAACAAAAAGCACTTGCTTGAGGCAAGTGCTTTTTGTTTTGGAAACGAAGCGCACCTTGCGGTGCACGAAGAATGAATCAGCCTTTGGCTATGAAGTGTGCCTGCGGCACATTGAGAAACGAAAAGTGCGCTTCGCTTCATATTCGCGTAGCGAATGCTTCACAGAGGCGAAGCCTCTGCTTCACGCGAGCGAAAGCGAGTGATTCATTCCATCTTTTTCCACCGTTTTTATGCTACAATGCGCATATTACATAGATTTATTGGTTAAATAAATTATACATCTGGTCTTCCTCGGTGTTTTTTCTTGTAAAAATATAAATTTTGTGTTATTATTTTAATATATGTGTTTAATAAAGTGAGGTGAAATAATGTTTAGTGTGATTTTTGATATGGACGGGACCCTTCTTGATACCCAAAGGATTTACATTCCCGCCTGGGATTACATAGGGCGACTGCATGGAATTGATAATATGAGTGAGTTTGTTTACGGCGCATGCGGAATGAATCAGACTGGCTCAACAAATTATTTGCACTCACTTTTCCCTGACCTAGATGTTGACCTTTTTAAACGCCAGGTGAAGGAATATATTAAGGAAAACCTTGTTGTCAAGTTTAAAAAGGGTGCAAAGGAAATTCTCTCATTTTTAAAGGAACAAAATATTAAAATCGCCTTGGCATCAGGCACAACAAGACCTTCTGTAGAACACCATATTAGAGAGGTAAACGCTGAACATTATTTTGACATTATGCTTTGCGGCAATGAGATAGCACACGGCAAGCCCGCACCCGATATATTTTTAAAGGCTGCCGAGCTTCTAGGGGCAAAACCCGCCGACTGCTTTGTTTTTGAGGATTCTGAAAACGGAGTAAAAGCTGCGCACGCCGCCGGAATGAAGGTAATTGGCATACCCGATATTGTTCCCTTTAATGATGAAACTAAAAAACTGCTTTTTGCCGAACACAAGGATTTATTAGAAAGCCTTGAACTTTTGAAAAGTTTTTTATAATTCTTTGGTGTTTACTCTCCTCTTGCTCGGCAAAATATAATAGACGGAGGTGGAACAATTGGAAAAGACCATTTTTCAACTGTTAGAAAACAAAAAATTCAGCGAAATCAAAACGATTTTTCTTGATATGAACCCTGCGGATATTGCCGCCTGTTTTTCGGAAATTGAAAAACCAAACGACCTTGTGCTTTTCAGGATTTTACCTAAAGAGCTTGCAAGTGAGGTTTTCGTTGAAATGGATACCGAAATGCAAAAAAACCTGATCGCCGCTTTCAGTGATAAGGAACTTAAAGAGGTTATGAACGACATTTATATGGATGATGCCGTTGATATTATTGATGAGATGCCCGCCAATGTTGCAAAGCGAATTCTGGCGCAGGCCTCGGCAGGCGACCGAAAACTGATAAACCAACTTCTCGCCTACCCTGAAGACAGCGCAGGCAGTATTATGACTACCGAGTTTGTTGACCTTAAGGCCTCAATGACGGTGGCCGATGCCTTCGAGCGCATCAGAAAGGTCGGCACCGACAAGGAGACAATTTACACCTGTTATATTATTGATTCAAGCCGACATTTAAAGGGTATTGTTACTGCCAAGGATTTGATGCTTTCAAAAAGCGATGTTCTCCTTGAGGACATAATGAATGAAAACATTATTTTCGCGGCCACCCTTCAAAACCGTGAAGAGGTTGTTCAGCTTTTCGATAAATACGACCTGCTCGCTCTACCCGTTGTTGACACCGAAAACCGCCTTGTGGGCATTATCACCGTTGACGATGCCATTGACGTTCTGCAGGAAGAAATCACCGAAGACTTTGAAAAAATGGCGGCTATCACCCCCTCCGACACCGACACCACTTACCTTAAAACCAGCGTTTTTGAAATCTTCCGTTCAAGAATTTTATGGCTTTTAATTCTTATGTTTTCGGCAACATTTACGGGAATGATAATCACCTCCTTTGAAAGTTCCCTTGCTTCCCTTACCGTGCTTACGGCATTTATGCCCATGCTTATGAACACGGGCGGTAACTCGGGCTCACAGTCCTCGGTCACGATAATTCGTGCGCTTTCCCTCGGTGAGGTTGAATTCCGTGATGTTTTCCGCGTTTTGTGGAAGGAAACAAGGGTTTCGGTTCTTTGCGGACTTTGCCTTGCCACACTGAATTTCTTTAAAATGTGGGTCTTTGATATTTTGCTTCTTAAAACCGATGGGCTCACCCTTATGGTTGCTCTGGTTGTTTCGGCAACACTTTTCTTTACCGTGTTTATCGCCAAGGTTGTGGGCTGTGCGCTGCCCATTGCGGCAAAGAAATTGGGCTTCGACCCTGCGGTTATGGCAAGCCCCTTTATTACAACCATTGTGGATGCCATTTCCCTTACAATTTATTTCATTATCGCCCAAGCCGTGCTGTTTTAAAATGAAAAAAGCGACATTCTCACGAATGTCGCTTTTATTTTTATTCCGCGGTTCCCTCAATGAGGCTTATGGGTGATACCGCCCTACCGTCTCTATAGGTTTCAAAATGCAGGTGCGCTTCATCAACGCACTCACTGGGCACTGTGCCGATTTCGCCGATTGCCTGACCAGCCGCAACAATATCGCCACTTTTCACGGTAACGTTTTTAAGTCCGCAATATTTTGCCGTTACCTTATTTCCGTGGTCAATGGTGATGGTGGTGCCGAAATCCTTGCTGTCCTCCACCGATATAACCTTGCCATCCCCCGCGCTTTTAACTGCGGTGCCTTCTCCTGCAGCAATATCAAGGCCTAAATGAAGCCGCATATCGTTATAGGTGTTTGAAAATTGCAAAGCCTTGTCGGAATAGTCCTTTAAAATTTCCCCCGTTACGGGAAGCACGAAATAACCTGCCACGGTGTTTTGTATCTCGACCTGCACATCATCGGTTTGTGACTGTGTGCTGGAACTGTAGGGCTCGCTTTCGGTCACGTTTTGCGCAGGCTGACTTGTTGTTGGAGCGCTGGATATTTGCTGAATACTTTGTGAGTTTTTAGAGTTTTGATTTTTCGGGTTTGATTTTTTGTCAACGGTTGCTATTGTAAGATAGGTTGCAACTGCCACCGTTAGAACACAAATTGCCAAAACGGCATAAAACCCCTTACCTGCTAAAAATTTATCAAATTTTGACTGTTTATTTTCTTTATAATACATATAATTTTTCGCCTCCGACAAATATTCTTGACACTTAACAAAAAATTATACATTTGTTTAAAAACAGTTCATTAAAAGTTCAAAAATGGTGTGTATTATATACTTGTGCAGGGCGAAAGCCGCATTTGCCCTGCACATTCCTCTCTGAAACAGAGGAATCTCTCCTCAAACCCCTTAAAAGAGAAAAGCCGTGTCCTTCCCCGACACGGCTTTTTTCTTATTTTTAAATTATTTTGATTTCAATGCTTTCAATAATAACATCGTTTTCGGGCTTGTCGTTTGCCACGGTTTTAACGTTGGCAATTTTATCAACAACATTCATTCCCTCATAAACCTGACCGAACACGCTGTGGCGGAAATCAAGCCAGGGTGTGCCGCCGAGTGCGGCGTAATCCTCAATGATGTCATCGGGAAAATTATCGGGACCGATTTGCTTCATCTGGGAAAGCATATTAGCGGGAACGGTGTCGGCCTGAACGATAAAGAACTGACTGCCGTTGGTGCCGGGCCCTGCATTCGCCATTGAAAGGGCGCCGCGAAGGTTGTGCAAATCAACGTCAAATTCATCGGCAAAGGGGCGGCCCCAAATGCTCTCGCCTCCCATACCTGTGCCTGTAGGGTCGCCGCCCTGAATCATAAAATCCTTAATAACGCGGTGAAAAATGAGGCCGTTATAGTAGCCGTTTTTTGCATGTGTGATAAAGTTTTCGGTGGTTTTCGGCACCTCATTCACAAAAAGTTTAATGGAAATATCACCCATATTTGTGTGCATAACGGCAACGGTGTCACCGATTTTCGGCATTTGTGTTTGCTTTGACATTTTTAAATTCTCCTTTAAAGATTTTAACGCCCGACAAGGCACAATAATCCCTTGTCGAGCGTTTCTGTGTTTTTTAAATTATGCCTTTTGCGCTACTTCAAAAATCTTGGCAGGCAGGTCAGCCTCATCACAGGAAAGAGTGAAGCAGAAAATAATGTTGCTTTCCTCTGCAAGAGCTGAAACTCTGTCAAGGAAATCATAAAGCTCCTCGTAATCGCGTGAACCGATGCGAAGGGTTGCATCGCCGAAAATATGGGTAACATCGTGATTGCCTGCGTTAATACCGCAAAGCATACCGTAATACTCGTTATATCCCGAAATGCCAAAATGCTCGGCATCAATTAGTCTAACCTTATGTGTGATGCTAAAAGTCAGGGTGTCGCCTTTTTCCACACAAACAACATTGCCGTTACTTGTTTCAGCGGCGCTGTTTACCATGTCAATAAGCTTTTTAGTTTTTCCTGAACCTTTTTTTCCGATGATAAGTTTAATCATTCTTACCAGCTCCTTTTATATTATTAACTGCCAAAAGACAGTTGTTTCTAAAATTTAAAGTCTTGCCTCAAGCTCGGCCTTTGCGGCCTCAAAGCCCGGTTTGCCAAGAAGGGCAAACATATTCTTTTTATAACTTTCAACACCGGGTTGGTCAAAGGGGTTAACACCCAGCATATAACCCGAAATTGCACAGGCCTTTTCAAAGAAATAAATAAGTCTGCCAAGGTGTGCTTCATCGGCCTTATCAAGACCGATAACAAGGTTTGGCACGCCACCGTCAGTGTGGGCAAGAACGGTGCCCTGGAAGGCCTTTTCGTTTACAAAAGACATTGGCTTGCCTGCAAGGAAGTTAAGGCCATCGCCATCATCGGCTTCTTTTTCAATGATAACATCGTTGCCGCAGACCCCAATGGTAACAACGGTTTCAAAAAGAATGCGCTTGCCATCCTGAATGTATTGACCCATTGAGTG
>JAZSBX010000071.1:0-4266 GCA_045602605.1 Acutalibacteraceae bacterium | reverse complement strand
TTGCCGCTGCCGTTCAGTCAAGCGTTAAGGAAAAGCTTCAGAATATGACGGGCAACGCCGTAACACACGTTAACGTTTACATTGCCGACATTGCTTTCGAGGAATAAAAATCACAAAAATAACACCTAAAATTCGCAGTCCGAAATTTCGGACTGCGAATTTTTTATATCCGCCGCTTTTCATTGACAAAGGGGACGTTTTGTGGTACACTGTAGAAGAATAATTATGCCCTCTAAAAGGCATTCAAAGAGGCGTGAAAAGGCTAATGTCAAAGGCAAATAAAAAAGCATATCTTATTAGTTGTTCCGACCATTACAGCCATAGGCTCTGGGCGGTGGACAAGGTCCTTAAAGAGATGGGCTATGAGACTGTTTACATTACTTCTGATTTTAACCACGACACAAAAGAGGTTTTCACCTGCAAGATAGAAAACTGTGTTCAGGTTCACGCAAAGCCTTATAAAAAGAACCTGTCTATTGATAGAATTTTATCTCATATGTTCTTTTCCCGTGATGTTTTTGCCTACATCGAAAAAGGGGAGGAGCCCGATTTAATTTATGCCCTCGTTCCGCCGAACTTTATTGCCCATTACGGTGCTAAATATAAAGCCTGCCACAAGAAGGTAAAGATTGTTTTCGACATTTTTGATTTGTGGCCCGAAACCTTTCCCTCGGGAAAAATCAAAAAACTGCTGGCCCCCGTTTTTTCGGTGTGGAGTCAGGTCAGAAACCATGCTTTACCCAAAGCGGATTTTGTGATAACCGAGTGTGAAATGTTCAGAGAAAGGCTGGGTCTTGGCGAAGGGTCAAAAACGGTTTATCTTTGCCAAAAGGCGCTGGGTGACACACTGCTTGAGCCCTGCCTTGATGAGGAGAAAATCAGTCTTTGCTATCTCGGTGCCATCAACAACATTATAAGCATAGAAAACATTGAAAAGGTAATAAAAGAAATAGGCGAAAAAAAGCCCGTCACCCTGCACATTATCGGCGCAGGGGAAAGGCAGGATGAACTTATCTCTGCCGCCGAAAATGCAGGAGCAGAGGTTATATTTCACGGTCCCGTTTTTGATAATACCAAAAAGCAAGAGATAATCAGCCGTTGCCATTTCGGTCTTAACATTATGAAAGAATCGGTTTGCATAGGGCTTACAATGAAATCGGTGGACTATTTCAGCCACGGCCTGCCTGTTATCAACAATATTCCTGCCGACACAAAGCGGTTGGTTAATGAAAAAAATATTGGCGTGAACCTCGATGATGAAAACTTTATCCGCAAGGTTTTGTGCGAAAAGAAAGAGTGTCTTAAAATGCGCGAAAATGTTAAGGAAACATTTTTGCAGTGTTTTGAAGAAAAGATAATAAAGGAACAATACAGTTCCGTTTTAAAGAAACTTTGAAAACACGAAAAAGGATGAAAAAATAGTGTTATTTGAAAAGCTAAAAGGCAAATGCACACCCAAAATTTTGAAGGTGCTTTTATGGGTGTTCCCCACGTTGTTTTTAATAGATAATATTTTAGGTTTTAATGGTTACCAGTTTACCATTGCAGGCAAAGGCATACGAATTATTCTTTTTACCATCTCGGTATTTGTTTTGGCATTGTACTGCATAGCCGTAATGATAAAAGAAAAAATTTATGTTTTCTCAAAAAAAGAGGGCGCTTTGACAATTTGGAAACTGCTTCAGCCCTTGGATTATTTTGTTTTGTGCTTTTTGCTCTGCAATTTGTTTTGGGCCACGGTAATTCCTCTCTTTGTAAGAGGCGAGATGACCTTTGCGCTTAAGGATTTTAGCTGCCTTTTGGTTTTAGTTCTTTATTTTCCCATTGCTTTTTTAATTCGCGTGGGAAGGCTTAACCTTAAGACATTTGAAAAAATAACCTATGTTTTAACAATTATTTTGGCCGTTTGGCATTGTGTAATGTATGTCGGTGATACAATTTCTCCCGGTTTTTACGCATCGTATTACGATTTTATTGATATAATTTCGTTTGGAACAGCCGTGAGAAGCAGCGTGGTTTTTGGTTACGGCATTGTTCGCATAATTCAAACAACATCTTTGTTTTTACTGCTGGGCGTTTTCCTTTGCATAAAGCGTGTTGCAAAGGGCAAGTGGTGGCACGTTATATCCTTGGCTGTTTTCACCTTTGCGCTTTGTATTACCTACACAAAGTCAATTTGGTTTGGTTATATTGCGGGCTTGTTTTTGTTCCTTATAGCAGCCGTTATTTTAAATAAAAACAAGAAGGAGCAAATTAAAAGCGGGCTGGCTTTGATAATAGCCTTGGCAATGATTGTTATTATTAACTTTACCGTACTTAATAACACGGTATTTGAACGGGCATTTAACACGGTCCGTTCAGAACAGTCAGTTGAAGAAATGCAAAAATTGATGGAAGAGCTTACCAACTTAGGCGAAGACACTACTAACCTGGAAAACAAGCTCAAGGATGCTCTTGGAACACGAGAGGCAAACTCATTGAGGGCCGCCCAAAACGATGCATTGCTTGAAAAATGGTCTGAAAGCAAGTGGGTTGGTTTTGGTTATGGAAGTTATGCTGAGGACTGCATCAGAAACGAAAAATTCCCATATATGTATGAAAGCACACTTCCCGCGCTGATTATGAAGTTGGGCTTGGTGGGCGCCGCGTTATGGGTTGCATTCATCTGCTTTGCAACGGTCTGTGCAATAAGGTTGTTTTGGAAGGAAAATAAAAGCTATGCTTTTTTGTGGTTGGGAATTGCGTTATCCTATGCAATGGCAGTTCAAACAAATCCCTTCCTTTTCACATTTACAGGAATGTCAATACTTTTATATTTGTTAATCTCTTTGCAAAGAAAACACGATTTTTCAAAGGTTAAAGGGTAGCGTATGGTTGCAATTTTAATGTCCACGTATAATGGCGAAAAATATCTCAAAGAGCAAATAGATTCAATACTCGCTCAGACATATGGCGAATTTGTATTATATATTCGTGATGACGGTTCTAAAGACAATACTCAAGAAATCATAAGAACTTATAACGATTCCAGAATTGTTTTTTATCAAGGTGAAAATCAGGGGCCTGCAAAAAGTTTTTTTGATTTAATAAATAAAGCGTCCGGTGCGGATTATATGTTCTTTAGTGACCAGGATGACATTTGGTATCCCGAAAAGCTTGAGAAGATGCTTGGGGAAATTAAAGCCTACGATGAGCAGCCCACAATGCTTTTCTCTGATTTTTCTATGATAGATTCTTTTGGTAATGTTACGGAGCCCTCTTACAGCAGGTATGCCTCGTTGCAGGTTCAAAAAGGTAATGTGGAAATAAATCGAATATTAGCACAGCCTTATGTTTTCGGGTGCGCTTCGGTTATTAACCGTGGTCTTGCAGATTTGGTGCTCAACCCTCCTGAAGGCATTGAGATGCACGATTGCTGGATTTCACTTGTGGCGGCTGCGGTTGGAAACTTGATTTATGTTCCGTATCAAACCATTGCACATCGATTTCACAGCAGCAATGCCACGGGTAAAAGTGGACAGGATTCCTTGGTTTCCAGGCTTTCAAGGGTAACAAAAGGATTAAATTTACAGGCCGAAAACACCAAATTAAGGCTTAAACAAGCGCAACTTTTACTGAAAGAATTTAATGAAAAAATCAAACCTGAAAGCAAAAAAATGCTCGAAGACCTTGTTGCTTCTATGCAAAAAGGAAAATTTGCAACAATAGGCGCACTTAAAAGGTTTGACATTTCAAGACAGAAAAAACTCAACACCCTGTTCTTTTATATAACCGTTTTTGCTATTAAAGGAGAGATTTTATGAAACAAATGAAACCTATAGCTATCTATTTTCCGCAGTTTCATACAATACCCGAGAATGACAGGTGGTGGGGAGAAGGGTTTACCGATTGGACAAAGGTTAAGGAAGGTTATCCTTTGTTTGAAGGGCATCATCAACCCCGCGTGCCAAAATACGGTTATTATGATTTAACCAATAAAGAGGTTATCGTTCAGCAGGTGGACATGGCAAAGCAATATGGAATTTATGGATTTACCATTTATCATTATTGGTTTGACGGAAAACAACTTCTTGAAACACCCAAAGAGATTTTTCTCAACAACAAAGATATTGACATTCCTTTTTGTTTAACCTGGGCAAATGAAACCTGGGCAAGGCGTTGGGAGGGCAAGGATAGTGAAATTTTGCAGGAGCAAACCTATGAGCCTACCAAGGAAAAATGGAAAGAACATTTTGATTACATTAAACAATATCTTAAGGATGAGCG
>JAZSBX010000070.1:0-2027 GCA_045602605.1 Acutalibacteraceae bacterium | reverse complement strand
TGAAATGCAATGTTTACGGCAACATTTGTTTTACCGCTGCCGTAATGACCGCAAAGTAATGTTATTCTTTTAAAATTCATTTTATTTACCAATTAAAGTTTATTGCGCTGAATTTTACCGCTTACTGTTTTGGGCAGGCTGTCCTTAAATTCAACAATTCTCGGGTATTTATAAGGCGCTGTATGTGCCTTAACATAATCCTGAATTTCCTTTTTAAGCTCATCAGTTGCCTTTGTGCCATCAACTAAAACGATGCTTGCCTTAACAACCTGACCGCGAACCTCATCGGGAGCGGCAGAAACACCGCATTCAAGAACATAGGGCAGTTCCATAATAACGCTTTCAATTTCAAAGGGTCCAATGCGGTATCTCGATGATTTAATAACATCATCAACTCTGCCAACATACCAAAAGAAGCCATCTTCATCACGCCAGGCAGTGTCGCCTGTGTGATAATAGCCATCGTGCCAAACTTCTTTAGTCTTTTCTTCATCACGGTAGTAGCCTGTGAAAAGTCCGCAGGGTGCGCCATTTTTAACATTAACAACGATTTCGCCAACCTCACCTGCGGGAACCTTGTTTCCATCGGCATCAATCAGCTCAACATTGTAAATGGGCGCAGGCTTGCCCATGGAACCGATTTTGTGAGATGCGCCAACCATATTGCCTATTATCATTGTACTTTCGGTCTGACCGAATCCCTCGATAATCTGAAGTCCTGTAGCCTTTTCAAACTGGCGGTAAACTTCTGGGTTAAGTGCTTCACCTGCTGTTGTCATATGCTTAACAGAAGAAAAATCATATTTGGAAATATCCTGCTTAATCATCATTCTCAGCATCGTGGGAGGTGCGCAGAAGGTGGTTATCTTGTGTTTTGCAAACATGGGTAGGATTTCAGCCGCATCAAAACGGTCAAAATCGAAAACAAAGGTTGCGGCTTCGCAAAGCCATTGTCCGTAAAGCTTGCCCCACATTGCCTTTGCCCAGCCCGTGTCGGAAATGGTAAAATGCAATCCATCGGGGTCAACATCGTGCCAATATTTTGCGGTGTGGAAGTGACCGAGAGGATATTTATGGTTATGTGTTGCAATTTTGGGATATCCCGTGGTGCCCGATGTAAAGAACATAATCATCTCGTCATCGCCGCAGGGGGAATCCTCGGTGCGGTTGAAATGGGTGCTGTAAAGGGTGTATTCCTCATCAAAACTGCGCCAACCGTCTCTCTCACCGTTTACAATGAGTTTGTTTTTAAGTTCGGGGCATTTTGCGGCGGCAATATCAACCTCGCCCGCAACATCACCGTCTGCGGTGCAAATAATTGTGTTAACACCTGCCGCCTTGAAGCGGTATTCAATGTCGTGTTCCAAAAGCTGGTTTGGCGCAGGAATTGCAACGGCGCCAAGTTTATTAAGCCCCAGCATTGCAAACCAGAACTGATAGTGGCGTTTTAAAATGAGCATAACCTTGTCGCCCTTTTTAATGCCTAACGATTTAAAATAGTTAGCGCACTGGTTTGATGCCTTTCTCATATCGGCGAAGGTGAAGGGGCGCTCGGTGCCGTCACGGGAAATGTGGAGCATTGCCAGTTTTTCGGGCTCCTTGCGGCTTAACTCATCAACCAAATCAAAGGCAAAGTTAAATTTTTCGGTATTCTTAAAGGTAATCGAGGTGGGCGTGCCGTTTTTGTCCTCGGTTACATCGATGTATTTCTTATAAATACGGTCTTTTGTGTCCTTTTTGGCGTTGTGATTTTCTCTGACTGTTTTTGAAACACCGTTAAGCTCGGGAATGGGCTCGCCTGTGGGGTTTAAAACAATGGCGTAGAAAACACAGTCCTTGCCGTTAACTGCAATCATTCCGTGGGGTTTATCAGAATCAAAATAAATGGTGTCGCCGGGGCCTAAAATTTCCTTGTGCTCACCGATTTGAACCATAAGGTTACCTTCCACCACAATGTCAAGTTCCTGACCCGAGTGGGTGGTGAGTTCAATGTCCTTTTGCTGTGCCGACTCATCATAAACACTGCG
>JAZSBX010000069.1:0-4183 GCA_045602605.1 Acutalibacteraceae bacterium | reverse complement strand
GCATTTCCGAAATGCCCTCAAATTGGTCGCAAAGGGTGCCGCGCACCTCCTGAATACGGTTTTCCGCCGCAATCTGGGTGTCGTAATCCTTTAAAATTTCCCCTGCTTTATCCTTTAAAAGCTGCGATTTAAGACAACCTGCCTCAAATTTTTTTGATTTCCTTTGAAGGGCGGTGCCGTTTTTGGCGCAAAGCAGAGTGTCGCTTAAATATTCGGTGGTTTGCTCTCGGTTTTTTTGCCAGCAGTCCTCAAAATTAGGACAAGCCTTGCAGGCTCCGGTCTTTAGCATTTGCACAAGTCCCGAAAAGCTGGGGGTGTTGATTTTCGAAAGCTCACGCGCCACCTGGTGAACGGTTAGAGAAACGTCACGAAGGGCCGAGGCGGCAAAGGAAAGGCGCATTGTCACGGTGCTTTTAAGGGAGGGCGGCTGCACCACCGAAAAGGAGGAGGAAAACACCTTTGAAAGGGTTATGCCAACACCCTTTGGAATGATTAAAAACAGCGCCGCGCCGAAAAAAAGTTCGCAAACGGCCACCAGACTTTTTTCGTTTATGCCCTGACTTAAAAACAGCGCGCTCAAGGTTAAAACAAAACCGATAAGCTGAACGTGGCGGCCTTTATCTCGGAGCAGCCCTGCCACCATAGCGCCGAAAAGATAGGCAAATGAAAGCAGGGTGTCTCCCCCCGTCAGAGCCGATGCCGCCGATAAGGCGCCGCCGCAAACAACCGAGGAATAAACACCGCCGTACCTTGCGGCGGCAAGAACAATACCACAGCCTAAAATTTTGCCCAGCGAAATCCCCCCAAGGCTCACGTTAACCGCCCCTGCCGCAATAAGTGTTAAAACGATGACGGCGCTTGTCAGTTCCCTTTGTCCACGCGCGGAGGTTTTTCGGCGCACGGCAACGCAGGCAAAATGGCAAAAATATGCTCCCCCTGCCGCCAACACCGCCTCTAAACCTGTGAAAAGGTAGGCGTTTTCTGTGACAGAAGGCGCCACAATTCCCGTGACAAGGGTGGTAACAAATGCTGTGAAAAGACAAAACCACACCTTCTTTCCAACCGAGGTAACCGAGGCCGCCATCACCCTGATGCCCGTCACGGCAAGGCAGGCGGCCACATAACGGAAAACGCCGAAGGAGAAAAGGTTTGCAGGGAAAAAATAGCCTGCAACGGCGCCGAAAATACACCCCGGCAGCATAACCTGTGGGCACCCCGAAAGCATTGCAATGCCAAAGGGCAGCATTTTCCCCGCAATGCACACGCGGGAGAGAAAAAAGGTGCCTGCGGCGCCTAAAAGGTGGTAGAGAATTCCGTAAATCAGTTCGGTTTTCGTAAGGGAGGGCAGTCGCTCGCCAAATTTTGTAATTTCCTTCATTTTAAAATTCCGCCTTTTTAAAAATATCCATTAAAATTATAGAATATTCTCTTTAAAATAAAGGTCGTTTTAGGGTGTAAAAAAACACACCTTTTTACACTTAAAGGTGTGTTTTTGTAAACTATTCAGCTTTTATGCCACAACGCGGTTTATCCAATATCCCTTTTTAATGAAAATATAACCCATAATACATTTAATAAGATTCATGGCCTGAACTACCCCGTAAATCCACAAAATGTTAAGGCTTGTTAAATTAACGAGAAGCATTGCGGTGGGCACGCTTACGGCCCACACGAAGCCGCTGTCGAAAATAAGGGTAACCCCCGTTTTGCCCCCCGACCGCATTGTGAAATAGGATGCGTGGGCAAAGGCATCAATGGGCATGGCGAAGGCGCAAATTTGCATAAGGGCCGTGGCGGTTGCTTTCACCGAAACGGTGGTGTTGTAAACCTGCGGAATAACATAGGCCGAAACAAAGAAGACCGCGCCCACAACAACGCTCACCAGCACCGAAAAGGTGATAAGCTTGCGGCAGGTGTCCCTTGCCTTTTCGGTTTCGTTTGCCCCCAGCATTTGACCGAGAATAATGCCAACTCCAACGCCCACCGCCATAAAGGCAACCGAGAAAACGTTAAAGAAGGTTTGCAAAATGTTGTTGGCGGCAACCACCTCAAGGCCCCTTAAAGAATAGCACTGGTTAACCGTTGCCATTCCAGTTGCCCACAACGCCTCGTTAAGCATTAGGGGCAGACCTTTTTTGAGAATGCTTTTGGTTAAGTCAAGCGGCACCGAAAGGGTTTTGAACACACCCACAATAAAGGGATTTTTCTTGTGTGTTACCCGTGTCCACACCGCAAGGGTTAAAAACTCGGCAAATCGGGAAATCACGGTGGCTATTGCCGCGCCCTTAACACCCATTGCAGGCAGTCCTAATTTTCCGAAAATCAGCACATAGTTAAGAACAATGTTAACCCCCATTGCCACAAAGCCTGCGCACATGGGAATCACGGGGCGGTTGCATTCTCTGAGCGTTCCCGACCAGCACTGGGACAGCGCAAAGGGAATAAGGCCCAAAAGCATTATTTTAAGATATTCCTTGGCATAGTTAAGGGTCAGCGCCCTGTCTTCGGCGGTGCCCTCGCCCTTAAGGTAAAGGGAAATCAGATTTTCGCCAAAGATGAGCAAAACGGCAATTCCAACGGCCGCTAAAACAAGGGCAAAATATATTTTAAGGCGGAAGGAACGCTGAACGCCCACGTTATCATTGTTGCCGAAAAACTGCGCCGAGAAAATTCCTGCCCCTGAAACGATGCCGAAAATGCAAAGGTTGAAAACGAAAAGCAGGGTGTTTGAAACGGTAACGCCCGTCATTGGCAGGGTGCCAACGGCGCCCACCATAACGTTATCCAGCATATTAACAAGATTTGTAATTCCGTTTTGCGCCATAATAGGCAGGGTTAAAACCAGCACCTTTTTGTAAAAATCCCAGGTGCCGAAATATTTTTTAAGCATAACAAAAACCTCTAAATTTGCTTTCTTACCACTTCGTACTCATCATCATTTCGGTAATAAGGGCAGTCCTTGTAATCACGGGACAAAAGGGAAACGAATTCATCCTCATCCATTGCCGCCATGCAAATATATTCCTCTGATTCTTCATCAAAGGCATAGTTTATACAACTTTCGCAGTGCATAAGTTCTCCTTTTTATCTGTTCTCTTTTATCTATTATCTCTTATCTAAAACAAAACCACCCCATAGGGTGGCTTTTGTTTTATTATCTTCTTTTCTTAAAGCCGTGGCGGTTATTGTTTCTACGGGGGGCTTCATCCTCACCGCTGTCCTCAACAACTGCGCCCTCAATTTCAACGAGAGCATCGCGGCGTGAAAGGTTAAGTCTGCCCTGGTCATCAATTTCGGTAACCTTAACGATAACCTCATCGCCAACGTTAACAACGTCCTCAACCTTTTCGGTGCGCTTAACATCAAGCTTGCTGATATGAACAAGACCTTCCTTGCCGGGTGCAATTTCAACGAATGCGCCAAATGTCATAAGGCGTGTTACCTTGCCCTTGTAAATTGCGCCGATTTCGGGGTCGTTTGCAATGGTCTCAACAATCATAAGAGCGCGCTTTGCATCATCACCGTCAACTGCGGTAATGAACACCTTGCCGTCATCATCAATGTCAATTTTACAGTTGCAGTCGGCCTGAATTTTCTGAATAACCTTACCGCCCGAACCGATAACCTCGCGGATTTTATCGGGGTGAATGGTGGTTTGAAGCATTTTGGGAGCATATTTAGAAAGTTCGGCTCTAGGCTCGGAAATTGCCTTGAGCATTACGTCATCTAAAATCTGAAGTCTTGCCTTGTGGGTTTTTTCCAAGGCTTCCTTAATGATAGCAGGGGTAAGACCGTGAACCTTTAAGTCCATTTGAATTGCAGTAATACCCTTGTGTGTGCCTGCAACCTTAAAGTCCATATCGCCGAAGAAGTCCTCAAGGCCCTGAATGTCAACCATAGTCTTGAAATCATCGCCCTTGGTGATAAGACCGCAGGAGATACCTGCAACGGGGGCCTTGATGGGAACGCCTGCATCCATAAGAGCAAGGGTTGAGCCACAAACCGAGCCCTGTGAGGTGGAGCCGTTTGAGGAAAGAACCTCGGAAACAAGGCGAATGGTGTAGGGGAATTCGGTCTCATCGGGAATAACGGGAAGCAGCGCTCTTTCAGCCAGCGCGCCGTGACCAACCTCGCGGCGGCCGGGGCCACGGGAGGGCTTGGTTTCGCCAACGGAATAGGAAGG
>JAZSBX010000068.1:0-6722 GCA_045602605.1 Acutalibacteraceae bacterium | reverse complement strand
CCTCTAAAAGCACCCTTGCTTTAACGGATGTATCGGCCGCTCTTATGTAGGATGAGTTTTCTGCGCAATCGCTATCACCGTTTAAAACCGCCTCGCCATCCTCTGTAAGAACGGTGTTTTCCTCCATTCTCTTAAGCTGGGCGCCTGTTCTAACACCGATGAAAAGGTAAAAAAGCACCCAGACGTGGATAACAAAATCCAAAATTCCCGAAAAATCCTCGGCCCATATATAAAGCGCCACCAAACAAACGGTATCAATTATAAAAAGCGCCAGAGCTAAAATCATCCAGCCATGGTTCTTTTTGCTTAAGAGCCAGCATAAGAAATATGCTCCCAAAGACAAAACCGCGATTGCTATTCCGGGAAGCAGCAAAATTCCCGTTTGGTCAATTAAACCGAAAATTACTGAGTAATACGGCACCGTTGCGGAAAAAAGCAACATTGTGTCGGTTCCAACAACAAAAAGCACCACATTAACAAGGGTGAGCACAATCATAAGCAGTAGATTTGCTCTAGCCGTAGCATACTGCTTTTGTACCGCCTCGCGATTATTTTTTATAGGTTGATTATTCATTAAAACTCCCCCTTAAATTTATATTTGTATTTTACCATAAGATAGAGTTAATGACAATCTTTTTTGCAAAAAATAAGGGACTGACAAAATGTCGGTCCCTTACATTTTAAGCTAAAACACTTTTATTGGTTTTTTTGGTTATAACCTGAATAACTGCTACTGCACCCACAAGAACAATGCCGATAACATCGGTAACAAGACCGGGGTAGATTAGCAAAATTCCACCAACGGCGGCGGCCACGCGCTCATACCATTTCATTTTGGTAAGCAGGAAGCCCTCCAGCGCCGCAGAAACACCGAAAATACCAATCAGCGAGGTAACGCAAATGGTAATAACCTCAATTGCCGTGGTTTCAATAAACAGCATTGCAGGATTAAGGGCAAAAACATAGGGCACAATGAATGCGCCGATGGCAAGCTTGGTTGCCGTAAAAGCGGTTTTCATTGGGTTTGCCTGTGCTATTGCCGCGCCGGCATAGGCCGCAAGGGCAACGGGTGGGGTTAAATCGGCAACAATGCCGAAATAGAAAACAAAGAAATGCGCCGCAATCATAGGAACGCCCATCTGCACAAGGATAGGCGCGCAGGTTGCCGCCATAATACAATAGTTAGCGGTGGTGGGAACGCCCATTCCGAGAATAATGCAGCAAAGCATGGTTAAAAACAGCGCGATTATAACCTGATTGCCTGCAATGGCAACAATGCCGTTAAACAGCTGATAAGCAAGGCCTGTGGAACTGATGATACCTGCAATAATGCCTGCAACGCCGCAAGCCGCGGTAACGGTTATCATTCCCTGACCGCCTGCCGCAAGGGCTTCAAGCAGCTTTTTGGGTGACATTCGGTGTTCTTTATTAAACATGCTCACAGCAATGGCCGCAACAATGGCAATGGCGGCGGCATAGGCGATAGAACGAGTGCTTGTGCCCACAAGGTAGATTAGGAGAATAAGAGGCAACAGCAGATAGGTCTGTTTTAAAAGGGGCTTTATTTTCGGCAATTCTTCCTTTGAAAGACCCTTAAGGCCCTCCTTTTTGGCCTCAAGATGAACGGTGATGAACACGCCTGCAAAGTAAAGCACGGCGGGTAAAATTGCGCGAACAACAATGTTGGAATAGGGCACGCCCACCGTTTCCGCCATAAGGAATGCGGCGGCGCCCATAATAGGGGGCATAATCTGCCCGCCCGTGGAAGCCGATGCCTCGGCCGCGGCGGCGAATTCGGGCTTGTAACCCGTGCGCTTCATAAGGGGAATCGTAACGGCGCCCGAGCCCACGGTGTTTGCAACCGAGGAGCCCGAAACCATCCCCTCAAGGGCAGATGCCACAACCGCAACCTTGGCAGGACCGCCCGAAAAACGGCCTACCAAAGCGTTTGCAATTTGAATAAAGAAATCGGCAATGCCCGTGCGCTCCAAAAAGGCGCCGAAAATGATAAACATTGCAATGTATTTCGAGCAAACGTTAACGGGGGTTGATAAAATACCCTCCTTTGAATAGAACAGCACGCGCACCGTTTCGGTGATTCTGGCAAAAACGTTAGGGTTGGTGGAGCCCCATACAAGGGCATAAACCAACAGCGCGCCTGCAACACACAAAATTGGCAGGCCCACGCTTCTGCGGCACAGCTCTGCAAGGCACAAAATACCGATGATGCCGATAACCACCTCTATTGGGGTTACCTTAAAACGGGAAACGATTTCATCCGCCATAACGCAGAAATAAAGGAAGGCGCCCGTTCCAAGAGTCATAATAACAACGTCATACCAGGGTATGTAATTAGTTCTTTGCACTCCCTTTTTAGCGGGAAAAACAAGAAATCCTATAAACACGATGAAGGCCATAAACGAGGTCAGTCTTATCTCGTCAAGCCAGGTGGCAAAAAAGGTGACATAAATGCAAAAAAGCGAGAACACGGCCAGAACACAGCTTACAACCGTTTTGGGAACACCCTCCCAAAGGCGTGTGTTTGACTCGCGGTCATACTTTTTCATAACGTCACTGACACTCATTGGCTGGCTTTGCGCCGTGTCGGTTTTTTTCTTAAAAAACGCCATAAAAAACCTCTCTTTGAAAATTCTAAATAACAAGGTCGGCCGAGAACTCTCAGCCGACCGAAAAAAGTTTAAACCTTAAATTACTTAACGTTAACAGTAATATTCTTTTCGGCAAAGAATTTTGCAGCGCCTGCATGGAAGGGCACAGCAATACCTTGGGTTGCATTCTCTAGGGAAAGCTCGGCTGCCTTTGCGTGGGCAATTTTGCTGGGGTCCTCAAAAATAGCCTTGGTAATAGCGTAAACGTCATCCTCGCTTGCGCTTGCGCTTACAACCATAGCTGCCTTAACGGCAACGGTGGTGATTTCCTCTGTTTGACCCTTGTAGGTGTTTGCAGGGATTTTATGCTCGGTGTAGAAGGAGCCTTCAGCATTCATAAGTGTTTTGGCAATGTCGCCGTCAATGGGAACGAGATAGCCTGTTGAGGATGCGAAAAGGTCGGTAATTGCAGGGGTAGGTGCGCCTGCAACGATAAATGCGGCATCAATTTTGCCGTCCTTTAAGGATTCGGCAGAATCGCCGAAGGACTGCTTTTGAGCAACAATATCATCTTCGGTAAGACCTGCGGCGGCAAGAATGTCAATAGCGTTAAAATACACGCCTGAACCTGCAGCGCCGATAGAAACCGTTTTTCCCTTTAAATCGGCAACGCTTTTAATTTCGGGGTCCATTGTAACAAGCTGAACTGTTTCGGCATAAAGACCGCCTATAACGCGGAAGGAATCTATTTTGCCCTCTTTTTCAAATGTGCGGGTACCCTCCCAGGCATAAGCGATAACGTCCGACTGAACCGTTCCCAGCTGGTAGTTACCCTCATCAATTCCAAGAATGTTGGCCTTGGAGCCATCGGTAGAAACAACGTTAACCGTAACGCCGGTCTGTGTCTTAATGTGACTGCCCAGAACACCGCCGTAAGCATAATAGGTGCCTGCATTACCGCCTGTACCCATAGTCATTTTAGTACCTGCGCCTGCACCACCGCAAGCGGTGAGAGATAACATAAGGGCTAAAACCATTAAAATAGCAATAATCTTTTTCACAACTACGCCTCCTATATATAAATATGTAACCATTATATACCGAAAAACCTTTTTTTGCAAGAAAAATATGTCGAATAACCCTTTCCCCTCCTTGGTTTTGAGTTGTGGGGTTGGAGTAATACATATTTTACAAATCGTGCCGCAAGGCACACCGAAACTTTTATCTATTGTCTATTATCTAAAAAATCAATTTTGTAGGGGAGGGGTTTCCCCTCCCGTTTGGGTTTGCAGTAAATCCTTAACGGGATACTCTGCGCCCCTTGATTTTCCGAACGCCCCGAGCGTTTGCGGAAAATCTGCGTTGCTCGAGACTTCACAGTCCGCAAAGGTTATCGCACCTTTGCGGCTGCTTCGGCGAACCCTACGGGTTCTCATCCCTTGCTCAAGTAAAAAAAGAACAACCCACCAAGCGGTGAGTTGTTCTTTTTTGGCTGGGGAATAGGGATTCGAACCCCAACAAACAGAGTCAGAGTCTGTCGTGCTACCGTTACACAATTCCCCAACGGACAAATCTTATTATATACTTTTTTTCGGTAAAGTCAAGAATATTTTTGAGGCTTTTCATATTTTTTCTTGTTTTGTTAAAAATTATACTTGTAATTTCGAAACATTTGTGTTATTATGTATTTTGCCTTGGGGGCGTAGCTCAGCTGGGAGAGCGCTTGAATGGCATTCAAGAGGTCATGGGTTCGATCCCCACCGTCTCCACCAAAAAAGACAGTCGAAAGACTGTCTTTTTTTATCCAAGCCGCAGGCTTGGTATATCATCGCCGTCAGGCGTATGTCATCACCGCAGGTGTATGCTCCTACGGCTTGATGAGATGCAACAATTCTTTATAACAGAACAACGGAAAAATATGGGCCCGTAGCTCAGCTGGGAGAGCGTACGGTTCGCATCCGTAAGGCCGAGGGTTCAAGCCCCTTCGGGTCCACCAAAAAATTCCTCGAACTTGTTTCGGGGAATTTTTTACTTTTTACCTATTACCTCTTCACTCTTCCCTCAAAAGTTCTCGGAATTTTTGAAGTAATAAGTAAAAAGTAAGAGGTAATAGTTTCGGTGTGCCTTTGGCACGGATTATAAAAATTGGATAGCTCACTTGGACATCAAAACTTGCTATGACTGCAAAAGTCTCCACGGAAAAATATGGCTTATAAACGAAAAGCCCGAAAAAGAACCGATATTGCATAATAGATGCCGATGCAGTATACTTATTATGAAAACGGTAAAGGCCGGCACTGCTACTATAAACGGCTTAAGCGGTGCTGATTGGACCTTAAAATTCGAATCTAAATTGCCGGATTATTATTTGACCAGTGCCGATGCTAAAGAAGCCGGTTGGATACCTAAATTAGCAAACCTATCAATAGCCTGTCCGGATAAGATGATATTTGGCGGACAATATTATAATGATAATGGTCATTTGCCGAGTAAAGAGGGTCGTATTTGGTACGAAGCAGATATAAATTACAGATTTGGTTATAGAAATAATCAGAGAGTTGTTTATTCAAATGATGGATTAATATTTGTAACATATGACCATTACAAAACCTTTTTTGAAATTGTATAGGAGGAAAAAATGAACTATACCGATTATCATAAGTTTAAAGAAATAAAAGAAAACCCCATTATATTGGATTTTTCTAAATGCAAATATTTAGGCGAAATTCACCTAATGCTTAAAGAAAAATTCGGTTTGCCGGAGTATTATGGAGAAAATTGGGACGCTCTTTGGGATTGTCTCAGATATTTATTTGATGATGAAAAATATATTGTTGAAATACATAATTTGAAATTATTAGATAAAAAATTGCAAGAAGAATGCAAAATTATGTTAAGAGTGTTTGACAGGGTGAGTTCTGCAGAAAGCAATTTTACATATAAAAACATATCATAAAAGTATTTTTTGTTCGTAACCTTATGTAAACCTTAAAAACCCAAACGGGAGGGGAAACCCCTCCCCTACAAAATTGCCACCGCGGGCGTGTAGATGCGGAGCATTGTAGCAAACCCCTTCGGGCGGGCCAAAAAATAAAGCACTTCTTCGGAAGTGCTTTATTTTTATCCAAGCCGAAGGCTTGGTATGTAATCCGCGTTAGCAGAATGTAATCACGCGACAGCGTGTATGTCATCACCGCAAGGTGCATTTCTTCGGCTTGATTACATACGCAACCAGCGTTGCAATTACACATAACACTTCGTGTTGATGATATCCACGGCTTCGCCGTGATTTAATATTTAAAACAAGGCCACAGCCTTGCATTTTTTACACTTTTCTTGTTATTCGCGTATAATTATGGTAGAATATATGTGTAACGAAATTTGAAGGAGTTTTTTATGAGAATTTGTGTTTACGGCGCGGCATCCACCTTGATTGCCGATAGTTTTGTTAAAAAAACCGAGGAGCTTGGCGAAAAAATGGTGTCCCGAGGCCACTCTCTTGTGTTCGGCGGCGGCGCAAACGGTCTTATGGGCGCTGCAGCAAGAGGTGTAAAAAAAGCGGGCGGTCATATTTTAGGCGTTATCCCCGAATTCTTTAAAGAGGACAGCGTTGAGGCTATTTTTGATGCCTGCGACAGTCTTGTTATGCCCGAAACAATGAGGGAGAGAAAGCAGATTATGGAGGACAATGCCGATGCATTTATAGTAACTCCTGGTGGCATTGGCACCTTTGAGGAATTTTTTGAAATTCTTACCCTCAAACAGCTTTGCCGCCACAATAAACCCATTGCAATTTATAATATTGACGGTTATTATAACGAAATGCTTTGCGCAATGGAGCAGTCGATTATGAAGGGCTTTATTAAGGAAAATTGCCGCCAGCTCTATTTTGTCAGCGATAACCTTAATGAACTTTTCGCCTATCTTGAAACTCCTGCCGAGGAAATCAAAAATGTGAAAGAGCTGAAAGATGGATAAATTGCATAAAAAACGAAGGGTGTATTCTCCTACGCACCCTTCGTTTTTAATTATGATATGATTTTATATGTAAAATTTGGCGTTTCATTATGAACATCATCAAAAACTTCCAACATCAATTTGCATTCCTCTTGT
>JAZSBX010000067.1:0-4791 GCA_045602605.1 Acutalibacteraceae bacterium | reverse complement strand
TAAATCATCACGGCACTCCACAATAAGTTCATCGTGCACCTGCAAAATAAGCTTTGCATCAAGTTTTTCTTTTTTAAGGCGTTCATCCACCCTAATCATAGCAATTTTAATGATGTCGGCGGCGGTGCCCTGAATGGGGGCGTTTCTCGCCACACGCTCTCCGAAGGAGCGCATCATCGCATTGGAGTTTGAAAGCTCGGGCAGGTACCTTCTCCTGCCGAAAAGGGTTTTAACATAACCCGTTTCCTTGGCGTGCTCAATGGTTTCCTGCATATATTTATCAACACCCTTATAGGTGTTTAAATAGCCCTTGATATATTGCTGGGCTTCCTTAAAAGTAACGCCGATATCCTTTGAAAGGGAATGTGCGCCAATGCCGTAAACAATGCCGAAGTTAACCGCCTTTGCGCGGCTTCGCATCAAGGGGGTGACCATATGGGCAGGCATATCGAAAACCTGCGAAGCGGTCACGGTGTGAATGTCAACACCACCCTCAAAGGCGCCCAGCATTATGGGGTCATCGGCAATGTGGGCAAGCACACGCAGTTCAATTTGGGAATAGTCGGCATCACAAAGGGTGTAGCCCTCCTTTGCCACAAAGAACCTGCGAAGTTTTTTGCCCTCGGGCCTTCTTACGGGAATGTTTTGAAGGTTAGGTTCCAAAGAGCTTATTCTACCCGTTCTCGTTTCTGCCTGATTAAAGGTGGTGTGAATTCTCGAATTCTCCCCCACCGCCTTTAAAAGACCGTCACAGTAGGTTGATTTTAACTTTGACAGCGTTCTATACTCAAGAAGCAACGCCACCGCAGGGTGAATTTCCTTTAACTCCTCTAAAACATCGGCGGCGGTGGAATAACCGTTTTTGCCCTTTTTCCTGGCAGGCAACTGCAGTTTTTCAAAAAGCGCAACGCCCAACTGTTTAGGCGAATTAAGGTTAAATTCATATCCCACAAGACTGTAAATTTCAGCCTCAATTTGACCAATGCGGCGTTCTAATTCCTCGCCCTCGGCTTTAAGCCCCTCGGCATTGACCATAAAGCCTTCAAGCTCCATTTGAGCCAGCACTTTCGCCAAAGGAATTTCAATTTCCGAAAGCAAGCTTATTTGCTCTTTTTCCTTAAGCTCGGCCAAAAGCCCATCGCAAACCGCCTTGTGCCTTGCGGCAAGGCTTAAAAAATCATCCTCAAAATCGGCAGAAATATTGCTACCGTACTGAATAACCAGTCGGTCAATATCATAGCTTGAGGCCGAGGGATTCGACAAATATGCCGCCAGCATACTGTCAAAGGTAACACCCTTAAGGCTTACGCCGTTTTTGGCGTAAAAGCTGTAGAGGTTTTTATAATCGTAAACCCTTTTTTTAATATTTTCATTCTCTAAAAGGGCAATAAAATCGGGGCACAAAAGGTCTGTTTTGCCGGCATAATCCCCGGCGCAAAGTCCTGCGATTTGGTTTACATAATCCGGTAATATGTCCACAGCCCCTGCCTTCTTTATGGCAGATAAAATATCCTCGCAAAGGCAAATTTCACATTTTTCTTCGCTGTCATCAAAAAGGCTGACCTGCGCGGCTTCGGGGGTAATGCCCATATTTTCCATCAGCTTAAAGAATTCAAGTTTTGTCATAAAAGCGGCAAGTTCTTTTGTCACCTTGCCCTTGCCCTCATAGTGGCTGTAATCGGTGTCAATGGGCACACTTTTGCAAATTTCACCAAGCTTTAAACTTAAATAGGCGCTGTCCCTGCCGCTTTCAAGTTTTAATTTAAGGGACTCCTTAATTTCGAGCGTATCAAGATTTTCGTAAATATAATCAATGCTTGCGTAGGTTTTAATAAGCTCGGTTGCGGTTTTTTCTCCAACCCCTGCAACACCTGGGATTCTATCGGAGGAATCCCCCATAAGGCTTTTTAACTGAAGCATTCCGTTTGGAGTCAGCCCGTATTTTTCAAAAAGGGTTTCCCTGTTATAAACCGTGATTTCGGGCCGCCCCATTTTGGTTGCGGCAAGAAGCACCTTAACCCTGTCGCCAACAAGCTGCAGGGCATCTCTGTCGCCCGTTGCAATAACACAGGTGTCGTTATCCTTCGCGGCGGCGGCAAGGGTTCCTAAAATGTCATCGGCCTCAAAGCCCTCTTTTTCGAGGCAGGTGTAGCCTCGAAGGGTTAACCACTCTTTGAGCAACGGCATTTGGGAATGCAGTTCGGCAGGCATCGGCTTTCTGCCCGATTTATAAAGGTCATACATTTTATGGCGGAAGGTGGGCGCCTTTAAATCGAAGGCAACCGCCACGCCATCGGGATTTTCCTGTTCTATAAGCCTGTTTAAAATGTTTATAAAGCCGTAAACGGCATTGGTGTACTGCCCATCTTTAGTGGTGAGCAGTTTAATACCGTAAAAAGCGCGGTTTATTATGCTGTTTCCGTCAATGGCAAGAAGCTTCATTTATTTTTCTTCCTCTTTGGTTTTTTCTTCAATGATAAAACGGGGTCTGCCCTTTGTTTCAAGATAAATTTTGCCTACATACTCTCCGATTATTCCAAGGCATAGCATCTGAATTCCGCCAAGAAAGCAAATAATGCTTACGGTTGATGCCCAACCTGCAACGGTGCCGCCCAAAAAGAAGCTTACAACCGACCAAATAACGGCAATAAAACTAATAAGCGCAATTATAAAACCGAGGGCAGTTATAAGGCGAATGGGTTTAACCGAAAGACTTGTTACGCCGTTTATGGCAAGAGACAGCATTTTGCGAAGCGGATAGTGGCTTTTTCCTGCAAGGCGCTCATTTCTCACGTAAGGCACGCTTGTGCTTTTAAAGCCCACAAAGGGCACCATTCCCCGAAGGTAAATGTTAACCTCGTTGAATTTTTTGAGTTCCTTTACAGCCCTTGCCGACATAAGTCGGTAATCTGCGTGGTTATAAACCACCTCAACACCCACCCAGTTCAGGAATTTATAAAAGCCCTGTGCCGTTGTGCGCTTGAAAAATGAGTCGCTGCTTCTGTCACTTCGCACCCCGTAAACAATTTCACTGCCCTTTGAAAACTCCTCAACCATTTGGTCCATTGCGTTAATGTCATCCTGCCCGTCACAGTCAATGCTGATGGTAATATCACAGCTTTCGGCCGCTTCAAAAAGACCTGCAAGCAGGGCGTTTTGGTGACCGCGGTTGCGGCTGAGCTTTACACCCTTATAATGGCTGTCGTTTTTAGATAATGTGCTGATAATTTCCCAGGTTAAATCGCGGCTTCCGTCATCAACGAAAAGAACGCGGCTAAACTCGGGGTCAACAAGACCCTTTGCGCCAAGTTCAATAAGCTTGTTTAAAAAAAGCGGCGCGGTTTTCGGCAAAACCTCCTGCTCGTTAAAGCAGGGCACAACAATGTATAAAACGGGTGCTTTCATAAAATAAATTTCTCCTAATCGTGAAGATAAATAGTTCTTGAATTACGCCTTATATAAACGCTGACAGCAAGTCCCACGCTTATAAAAAGACACATAAGCGAGGTTCCGCCTGCGCTAAAAAACGGCAGGGTTATGCCGATAACGGGAAGCACCGAAACACACATTCCGATGTTTATGGCGCTTTGCGCCAGCACCATTGCAAAAACGCCCGTGCAAATGATTTTACCGGCCGAGTTCTGGCACATTTTGGAAACCCGCACACAACGAATACAAATGGCGGCAAGCACCGCAATAATTGCAAGGCAACCGAGGAAACCCAATTCCTCGCCAATGCTTGCAAAAATGAAATCATTATAACCAAAGGGTATATTGCCCGATTGGGTAAGCTCGCCCCTGAACAGTCCCTGACCGAAGAAGCCTCCGTTGGCTAAAGCAATTCTTCCGCGCCACTGCTGGTAACCGATTCCCTGCAAATTCGATTCCAAATCAAAAAGATACAAAATTCTCGCCTTTTGGTCCTCGTTCATAACAAAGAAAAAGACAAAGGGGGCGGCAACGGCCACACCGATTATGGCGGCAAGAAAATAACGGAGTCTTACCCCTGCGGCAAACATCATCGAAAGGAACATAACGCCGAAAACAAGGGCGGTGCCGTCATCACCCTGAAAGTGAATCAGCAAAACGGGAACGGCGCCGTGGGCGCAAAGAAGCAGCAAATCCTTGGGTTTGTTAACGTCTCTGACACTGCTTATGTGCTTTGCAAAGGTGATAATAAAACAGCTTTTAAGAAGCTCGGCAGGCTGAAAGGTCATACCGCCTGGAAGCAGCAGCCAGGCCTTGTCATCGGTGCCCTCGGGGGCATAGCCGATGAAAAAGGTTAAAACAACGGGAATAAGCCCAAGGGCCGCCACAAGATACCAACGGCGAAGCAGGTCCTCATAATCAATAAGCGAAATGCCCACCGCCACACAGAAGCCGATTATAAGGGCGATAAGCTGAACGTAAAACTGCCTGTGTGAGCCGAGATAATTGGTGGAGGTAAGCACCCCGACAGAGCCGTAGCCGGCTGCAAAAAGGCAAAGCAGCAGCATAATTTTATCGCACTCACGAATGTAGACGGCAATAGCGCCTCAAATTTTACCCACAGAGCCTTCTCCCTTACGATAAACACAATTATACAATCTATATTATAGAGTAATTTAAAAATAATTTCAAGTACCTCTTCCCTTTAAGGAAAATTTGTGTTACAATAACCAAGGTGATAAAAATGGAACAGTTTATATCACACTCACCCGAGCAAACCCGTGCCTTTGCCGAAAGGCTGGCACAAACCCTTAAAGGCGGTCAGGTGGTGGCCTTCACAGGCAACCTTGGCGCAGGCAAAAC
>JAZSBX010000066.1:0-6821 GCA_045602605.1 Acutalibacteraceae bacterium | reverse complement strand
CCCGCAGGGGATTTAACACGCCTTAAAGCCGCCGTTGATTTCGGCGCCGATGCGGTTTACCTTGCAGGTGAGGAATTTGGAATGCGCACCGCCGCCACAAACTTTGGCGAAGGTGATTTAAGGGAAGGTATTAAATACGCCCACGACCACTCGGTTAAGGTGCATATAGCCTGCAACACCCTTCCCCACAATGCCGAAATTCCACGGCTACCCGCTTTCCTTGAACTCATTAACGATTTGGGTGCGGATGCCATAATTGCGGCCGACCTTGGCACAATGGGGCTTGTTAAGAAATACGCCCCAAATTGTGATTTGCACGTTTCGGTGCAGTCGGGCATAGTAAACTTCGAAACCGCCCGCGCCTTTCACGATTTTGGCGCAAAACGCATTGTCGTTGCCCGTGAGCTTTCCCTTGATGAAATCGGCGAAATCAGGGCAAAAACCCCAAAAGAACTTGAAATTGAGGCCTTTGCCCACGGCGCAATGTGTGTATCCTTTTCGGCAAGATGCCTGCTTTCAAGTTATATGACGGGCAGAGATGCCAACCGTGGTGACTGCGCTCAATCCTGCAGGTGGAGTTACTCTTTAATGGAGGAAAAACGCCCCGGGGAATATTATGATATTACCGAAACCGACAAAGGCACCTACATTTTAAATGCCAATGACCTTTGTATGGCGCCCTATCTTGATAAAATGATGGCCGCAGGTGTTGATAGCATTAAAATTGAGGGCCGAGCCAAATCACATTACTATGTTGCCGTTACAACCAATGCCTATCGCGGCGCGCTGGACTCCCTTAAGGCAAACCCCTTTAATTGGCAGGCGCCAAATTGGGTCAACGATGAGCTTAACAAAATCAGCCACCGAAACTACTCAACAGGTTTTTATTTCGGCGCGCCTAAAAATGAGCAAACCTTTAAAAGCGCAGGCTATGTGAGGGATTACTCGGTTGCCGCCGTGGTAGATGGCTACAGCGAAGGGATGCTGTCGGTTATTATGAAAAATAAGTTTTCGCTGGGTCAGGAATTTGACTGCCTTGAGCCCCACAGCGAACCCTTCACTTTTACGGTGAATGAAATGTTCAGTGAAAAGGGAGAGAGCATTGAAACTGCTCCGCACCCAATGATGACCGTCAAAATTCCCTTTGAACGCCCCTTGAAAAAAGGCTCCCTGCTCAGGATGAAAAGTGAATAAAAAAATTAACCTCTTCGCAAAATAAAAGCGAGGAGGTTTTATTTTTGAAAAAAACTATGAAGCATTTGTTTGAAAAGCGAACAGCCTTTTGCTTTTTTATAATAGTGCTGCTGCTTTTTGTCTGCTTTTTGCGGATTTTTTCCATCATTTTATCTCCAAAATATAAAGTGGCCGCAAGCGAGGGACATCATTATATTCTCGATGCAGGAAATATGAGGGGAACTATTTTTGACCGCAATATGCACCCCATAACCAATTCGGGAGAAAAAATTATGGCGGCGGTGCTTCCGACACCCCGAACCCTTGCGGTGCTTCGAGGTGTGTTAAATGATGATGAAATGTCAGAGGTTACCGAGAAAATAGATGAGGGTAAGCCCTTTTTAATTACCCTGCCCGAGGAAATAAATTGTGATGGGATTATTTGCTTTAAGGTGCCGCAAAATTTAAGCGCCGAACAAAGTGCCGTTCATCTTGTGGGCTACTGCGATGCATCGGGAAACGGGGTTACCGGGCTTCAAAAGGCCTTTGATGATTTGCTGAATTTAGATGGCAAAATAACCGTTTCCTATGCAAAAGACGGTCACTCAAACATTTTAAAGGGTATTGACGGGGTTTTGGAGAACACAAACAATGTGTTAAACACGGGGGTAATTTCCACACTTGATATAAACCTTCAGCGAATTTTGGAAGACGCCACAAAGCCTATAAAAAAGGGCTGCGCCGTTATTTGTGAAATAAAAACAGGAGAAATTTTAGCATCAGTAAGCCTGCCCGACTTTAATCCTCTTAATGTGGGCGCGGCTACCGAAAATCCCGACTCTCCCCTTTTAAACCGAATTTTTTGCTCGTACAACATTGGCTCGGTTTTCAAGCCCTGCACAGGAATTTCGGCAATTACAGAAAAAAACATTAGCGCCTTTTCCCACACCTGCGCAGGTTTTGTTAACATTGATGGGCACACCTTTAACTGCCATAATTTAAGCGGTCACGGTAAGGTAGATTTAAACGGCGCCCTTGCCCTTTCCTGCAACACTTATTTTTATAGGCTTGGCATTTTAACAGGCGCCGAAAGCCTTTATAAAACAGCAACCGTTTTCGGTTTTGGCAGTAGCATCACCCTTTGCAACGGAATGAGCACCTATAACGAAAGTTTAACGCCATTTGAAACACTAAAATCATCAAACAGCGCCCTTGCCAACCTTGCAATCGGGCAAGGAGAACTGCTTGCCTCTCCCCTTACCCTACTTAATTTATATAACGCCATTGCCAATGAGGGGAAATATTACACCCCAACCCTGATTAAAGGCACGATGAAAAACGGAAAAATAATTGAGGAAAGCGTGGCCTCGCCCACAAGGGCAATGACAAAGGAATGCGCTGAAATAATCAAAAACCATTTAAACGGCGTTATAGAAAAAGGCACGGGAATAAAGGCAAAACCCGAAAACACCACAGCCGCAGGCAAAACCGCCACAGCCGAAACGGGTTGGAAAAATGAGGAAGGACAATTCGTTTCGCAGTCTTGGTTTTGCGGATTTTTCCCACTTGAAAGCCCAAAATACACCGTTGTGATTTTGGCCGAGGATTCGGTATCGGGCGGTGAGGACTGCGCCCCCGTTTTTAAGACAATCGCCGAAAAAATGACCGAGGCTGGATATTAAAAAGCAGTACACCGAGGCGTACTGCTTTAATTTTATATAGACCTGAAATAATCCTCTAAAATTATGGTGGCGGCAACGGCATCAACCACGTTTTTCCGCTTTTTGCCCCGAACGTTGTTATCGTTTAAAGCATTGTGTGCGCTGATGGTGGTGCATCGTTCATCTTGAAGCCGAATTTCAATTCCGCTTAAATTTGCAATCTTTTGGGCGATTTCGCGGCATTTTAAAGCCCTTTCACCCTCACTGCCGTCCATATTACGAGGCAGTCCCACAATGATTTTTTGGGCGCCTTGCTCCTTTGCAACGGCGCAAATTTTTTCGACAAGCCTTTCCTCGTTGTATTCGTTTATAACCGTTACGGGGGAAGCCAATTTTAAAAGGTCGTCACCTGCCGCAATGCCTGTTCTGGCAAGACCCAAATCAACCGAAATAACCCTCATTATTTGCTCTCCTTGGTCCAAGCAGTAATGCGACTGCCGCTTGGCAGCAGTTCCTCATTTAAGTGCTCGGTGCTGTTTAAAAATTTAATTTCCGCTTTAAAATCATCATCAAATTCCACAAGACTAACCCCTGTGTTATCGCACCAATTAACCTTCGTGAGTTTTTCAATATCACCATAAATCAAAAAGCACAGCAGATTTCTTATTGTGGCGCCGTGGGAAACAACCGCAAGGGTTTTATCCTTATTTTTCTTAACAATTTCCATAAAGGCAGCCGAAACCCTGTCATAAACACTGCGCATGCTTTCCCCTTTTTCGGCGTGGAAATTTTGAGGGCAGATATTCCAGGTATCCTCTAATTCCTTATGATTTTCAAAAATCTCCTTTAAGGTTTTACCCTCAATAATGCCGCCGTTTATCTCACGAAGCCCCTCATTTTCAATAATTTCAAGGCCTTTTTCGGTGGCTATTGCGGCGGCGGTTTTCTTTGCCCTTAAAAAGGGAGAAGAATAAACCGCATCAATATGTACATTTTTAAATCTTTCCCGAAGGGCGGCGATTTGTTTCTCCCCAACAGGAGAAACCTCAAAATCACTGCTACCCTGAAAGACCTTTAAATGATTTCCCATTGTTTCGCAGTGGCGAACAATGTAAACCCTTGTCATAAATTAAACATCCCCTATTTTAGTCGAACCTGTCACACTACAATATAAAAGTAGGCAAGAACAAGTAAACCTAACACAATTCTATACCAGCCGAAGGCTTTAAAATCCTTTTTCTTAATGTAAGACATAAGGAACTTAATGGCAATAACCGAAACAATGAAGGCAACCGCCATTCCAATGGCTAGAACGATAAATCTTTCTATGCTGAAACCCATTCCGCTTTCCATAAGGAACATTACATATTTAAGAACCTTAAGAAGACTTGCGCCCAGCATTACGGGAATTGCCAGAAAAAAGCTGAATTCTGCCGCGGCTGTTCTCGATGCGCCTAGCAAAATTCCGCCGAGAATTGTGGAGCCCGAACGGGAGGTGCCGGGAATTAAAGACAGCACCTGAAAACAGCCGATTAAAAATGCGGTTTTATAGGTTAAATCATTTTCCGTTTCAATTTTAGGAGTTTTATTTTTAAAGAGATTTTCAACGATTATGAATGCAACACCGTAAATTATAAGTGTTGCGGCAACAACTATGGGGTTGTGTAGGTGCTCATCCATCCAGTCATCCAGCGGCAGGCCGATTATTGCGGCGGGAAGCACGGCAACGATAACCTTAAGCCAAAGAGAAAAACTTTCCTTTTTGGCAACAATCTTTTTACCCTGCCCAACTGCAAAGGGCCACAGCTTTTTCCAAAAAATCACGATAACGGCAAGAATTGCGCCAAGCTGAACCACAACGTTGAACATTTCGGTAAATTCGGGCGAAATGTTTTTCAGACCAAAAAACTCCTCGGCCAAAATAAGGTGACCCGTGCTGCTTATGGGAAGCCATTCGGTGATACCCTCAATAATACCCAAAATAAAGGCATTTATATAATTTATAAACTCCATATCAAATCTCCTTAAAAAAATACGGGAGGGCGCAGAGACCCTCCCCTACAATGTTAAATTGTAACATATATTGCTTTATTTAGCAAGCAATTCCTTATAAAGGGAGATATACCTGCCTGCCGAAGCATTCCAGGAATTATCGCAGGAAACGGCCCTGTTTTTAAGAATTTCCCAGCCTTCTTTATTATTATAGCCGTCCACCGCGCGGAGAATGGTGTCCTTCATTTCGTGGGCGTTATAATTTTTAAAGGTAAAGCCGTTGCCAACACCGTCACCGCTGTCCTTAATAGTGTCGTTAAGACCGCCCGTTTCACGGACAATGGGAATAGTGCCGTAACGAAGGGCCACCATTTGAGCAAGACCGCAGGGCTCACTCTTTGAGGGCATAAGGAAAATATCGGCGCCTGCATAAATCTTATGGGCAAGGTCGGGCACAAAGGCGAGTTTCAATCCCACGTTTTCGGGATACTTCTGGCTCATTTGATAGAAAAACGTTTCATAGGCCCATTCGCCTGAACCCAGAATTGCAAACTGAACATCGTTTTGAAGCAGTTCCTCAAAAACCGCCTTAACCAGGTCAAAGCCTTTATGCTCAACAAGGCGGGAAACGATACCGATAAGGGGAACATCCGCCCTTTCGGGAAGTTTTAAAGCCTTTTGAAGCTCTGCCTTGTTAACCGCCTTTCCTGACATATCCGAAGCGGAGAAATTCTTAAATATCATCTTATCGGTTTCGGGGTTATAAACATCGACATCAATGCCGTTGACAATGCCCGTAAGCCTATCCTGCTTATCCTTTAAAACATAATCGAGGCCGTGAGAATAATAGGGGTCTAAAATCTCTTTTGAATAGGTAGGTGACACCGTGGTAATTTTATCACAGCACATAATTGCGCCCTTCATAATATTAACACAGCCGTCATAATCAACAACATCGCTGTTCTCTTTTGGCAGTCCCAAAACATCCTGCAAAAGGTCGTGACCGTATTTACCCTGATACTGAATATTGTGAATGGTAAACACCGTTTTAATATCGGCATAAAACGGGTCGAACTTATAGAACATATCCAGATAAACGGGCACCATACCCGTTTGCCAATCGTTACAGTGAATGATGTCGGGTTTAAAATCAACATAAGGTAAAATTTCAAGCACTGCGCGGGAGAAAAAGGCATAACGCTCGGCATCATCATAATAACCGTACAAATTGGGGCGCTTGAAATAATACTGATTATCAAGTAAATAGTAGGTAACGCTTCCAACCTTTGCCTCAAAAATTCCGCAATATTGGCGGCGCCAGGCAACCGGCACGGTGATGCTGGTGACAAAACGCATTTGACTGCGAAGCTCCTCGCTTACTGTTTCATAAAGAGGCATTACAACGCGGCAACCGATAACCCTTTTGCGAAGCGCCTTTGGAAGCGCGCCTGCAACATCGGCAAGACCGCCCGACATTGCAAATGGAAGTGCCTCACTTGCTGCAAATAAAACTTTCATTGTATCTTTCCTTTTCTAATAATGGGTGCTTTCCTTTTCAAGGAATTTATATTTTTCTTCTTCACCCTGAACGGTGCTGTCGTCATAAATCATAACGCGTTTATCGGTTATAACATTCTTTATAGCACAGTTTTTGCCGATTTTGGTATCCTGCATCAGGATGCTGTTTTCAACCACACTGCCCTCTTCGATGTTAACGCCACGGAAGATAATGCAGTTTTTAACAGTACCCTTAATAATACAGCCATCAGCCACAAGGGAATTTGTAACCTTTGAATTGATGCCGTAGCGGGTGGGCATATCATCACGGTTTTTGGTGAGAATGGGGCGGTCGGCTGCGAAAACATCCTTGCGAATGTTGTCATTAAGCAACGCCATATTTGCCTCAACATAGGATTTCATTGAATCAATAACACGGGCGTAGCCTGTGACCTCAAAGCCGTAAACCTTAAGTCCCTTAAGATTGGGCATTAAAAT
>JAZSBX010000065.1:0-2332 GCA_045602605.1 Acutalibacteraceae bacterium | reverse complement strand
GGCGCTATCACACACAAGGCTGCTGATGGCAGGGTTTACACCGCCGAAACTCCCATGCCCACACACAGTGAGGCTTTTGAGGCCGTTGTTTATGCAATGACCAAGAGTGATGCAAAGGTTATCGACTCCTTTGATGAGATTTCCGCAATCGGTCACCGCATCGTTCAGGGTGGCAGCATTTTCTCAAAATCCACCATCATCACACCAAAGGCTCTTGAGGATATTGATGCTCTTGGTGAGCTCGCACCCCTTCACAACCCTGCACACGTTTTGGCAATCAGAGCCTGCATTAAAACCTTTGGTACCGAAATTCCTCAGGTTGCAGTGTTTGATACCTCTTTCCATCAAACAATGGAGCCCAAGGTTTATATGTATGCTTTGCCTTATCAATATTACGAGAAATATCAGGTTCGTAAGTACGGCGCCCACGGCACCTCTCACCATTTTGTCGGCGACCGTGTTCTTGATATTGAAGGTGACCGCAATAAAAAAGTTATCACCTGTCACCTTGGTAACGGTTGCTCAATCACAGCAATTAAAGATGGAAAGTGCTTTGACACTTCAATGGGCTTTACACCCCTTGATGGCTTTATGATGGGCACTAGAACGGGCACACTTGACCCCTCGGCTGTTACCTTTATTGCCAACAAGGAAAACCTGACACCCGATGAAATGTCCAACATCTGCAATAAAAAATCAGGCGTATTCGGCATTTCAGGCGTTTCTAACGACAACCGTGACGTTGCCGCCGCCGCCGAGCAGGGTAACGAGCGCGCAAAGCTTGCGATTGATATGCAGCGTTATCAGATTCTTAAGTTCATCGGCTCCTATGTTGCGGCTCTTGGCGGTGTTGATGCCATTGCATTCACAGGCGGTATCGGTGAAAACGATGCAAACCTTCGCGCTTATATCTGCGACAGTCTTGCATTCCTCGGCGTTAAGTGTGACTACGAGGCAAACAAGGTAAGAGGTAAGGAAATTAAAATTTCCACCGATGATTCCAAGGTTAACGTTTACATTATTCCCACCAACGAAGAACTTGCCATTGCAAGAGATACCTTGGCGCTTATTAAATAGGAAAAGAAAACAATGACATTAAACGAAATTAAAACCGAAATTTTACAGGGCAGGTTTGATAAAAGCTTTTCTCTGCTTTATAAGGATGCAGCCGAGGCGCAAAAGCGTTATTTGTCGGCCTGCGACAGTTTTTGCGCTATTTTTGGTGAGGCTGGTGAAATACGCCTTTTCAGTGCTCCCGGCAGAACCGAAATCGGCGGCAACCACACCGACCACCAGCACGGCAGAGTGCTGGCGGGCGCTGCCCATATGGATGTTGTTGCCGTTGCTTCAAAAAACAGCGATAACATTATTCGCATTCAGTCTGAAGGCTACGACATGGATGTTGTTGATTTAAACGACCTTGCTTATAAAAAAGAGCAGGAGGGCACCTCGCTTGCCCTTGTGCGCGGAATTTGCGCCTTTTTTAAGGAAAGGGGCTATAACGTGGGCGGTTTTAATGCCTACACAACTTCTAATGTTTTAAAGGGTTCGGGCCTTTCCTCATCTGCCGCTTTCGAGGTGCTTGTTTGCACGGTTTTAAACTGCCTTTACAATGAATCAAAACTTTCTCCGATGGAGGTTGCTCTTATTTCTCAAAGAGCCGAAAGGGAATATTTCGGCAAGCCCTGTGGTCTTCTCGACCAGTGTGCCTGCTCGTTTGGTGGTTTTACGGCAATGGATTTTGCCGACCCCACTGCGCCAAAGGCCGAAAAGGTCGATTTTGATTTAAGCGCTTCGGGCTACACCCTTTGCGTTGTTAATACCGGCGGCAACCACGCCGATTTAACCCAGGATTATGCCGATATAACCCTTGACTGCAAGGCAGTTGCAAATTATTTTGGCAAGGACTTTTTAAGGGATGTTTCCTTCTCTGAATTTAAAAAAGCTCTGCCTTCGCTTAAAGGCAAGGTTTGTGATAGGGCAATTTTGCGCGCGATTCATTTCTTTAATGAGGATGCACGCGCTGAAAAACAAAAAGCCCTTCTTAAAGAGAAAGAATTTGAGGGCTTTTTAAAGCTTGTTAAGGCTTCGGGCGATTCATCCTATCGTTTCCTTCAAAATGTTTATTCCGCTACCAATTCGGCGGAGCAGGGAATAACCCTTGCTATTGCCTTAACCGAGGAAATTCTCGGGGAGTGCGGTGTTTGCCGCGTTCACGGCGGCGGTTTTGCAGGCACAATTCAGTGCTATGTTAAAAACGAATGCTTTGAAAATTATAAAGCAGAAATCGAAGCTGTTTTCGGAAAGGATTCCTGTATTCCCCTTAAAATTC
>JAZSBX010000064.1:0-2921 GCA_045602605.1 Acutalibacteraceae bacterium | reverse complement strand
AAAAACCGTAGGGGCGCGAAATCGCCCCTACATTTATGTAAAAGGAGAAATTGAAATGGATAAAGCAAAAAGAAGCGCAGTTATCGCAGGTAACTGGAAAATGAACAAAACCCCCGCTGAAACCACGGCTCTCATTAACGAAATGAAGCCTTTAGTAAAGGATGCCGACTGCAAGGTTGTTCTTTGCGTTCCCTTTGTTGACATTGATGCCGCCGTTAAGGCCGCAGAGGGTTCTAACATTGAAATCGGCGCCGAGAACGTTCATTTTAAGGCAAACGGCGCCTACACAGGCGAAATTTCCGCCGAAATGCTCACCGCCTGCGGTGTTAAGTACGTTGTTATCGGCCATAGCGAGAGAAGACAGTACTTCGGTGAAACCGACCAGACTGTTAACCTTCGCACTTTAGCCGCAGTGAACGCCGGCCTTACCGCTATCGTTTGCGTGGGCGAAACTTTAGAGCAAAGAGAACTTGGTTACACCGAGACCCTGCTTAAATTCCAGACCAAAATGGCCCTTACAAACGTAACTGCCGAACAGCTTAAAAACGTTATCATCGCCTACGAGCCCGTTTGGGCAATCGGCACGGGCGTTACCGCAACGGCCGAGCAGGCAGATGAGGGCAACGGCTATGTTCGTGAGGCTCTTGCCGAGGTTTACGGCAAAGAGGTTGCCGACACCGTTACCGTTCAGTACGGCGGCTCTATGAATGCAAAGAATGCCGATGAGCTTCTTTCTAAAATCAACGTTGACGGCGGTCTTATCGGCGGCGCTTCCCTTAAAGCCGAAGATTTTGCGGTTATCGTTAAAGCCGCATCTAAATAAGGATGACACGAACTATGAAAAAACCTATCGTTTTAACCATTATGGATGGCTTTGGCTTTAACGACAATTTGGCCGTTAACGCCATTCACGCCGCTAAAACACCCTGCCTTGATGAAATCTTTTCCACCTGCCCCACCACCAAAATCGGCGCTTCGGGAATGGACGTTGGTCTGCCCGATGGACAAATGGGCAACAGCGAGGTAGGACACACCAATATCGGCGCCGGCCGAGTTGTTTATCAGGAGCTTACCCGCATTACAAAGGCTGTAAAAGATGAAACCTTTTATTCTAACGAGGCATTCTTGGCGGCTGCCGAAAACTGCAAGAAGCAGGGTAGCGCCTTACACCTTATGGGACTCTTGTCTGATGGCGGTGTTCATTCCCACTTTGACCACCTTGTGGCACTCGTTCAGTTTGCAAAGCGCCAGGGTTTAAATGAAGTTTACATTCACGCTCTCCTTGACGGCCGTGATGTTCCCCCTGCCTCTGCCGCTGATTTTATTGCCGAACTTAACAAAAAATTAGCCGAAATCGGCGTTGGCAAAATCGCCACCGTTATGGGCCGTTTTTACGGTATGGACCGCGACAACCGTTGGGACAGAGTCGGCAAGGCTTACGCCGCTTTGGTTTACGGCGAGGGTGTTAAAACCACCGATGCCGAGGCAGCAGTCAGGGCTTCCTACGAGGAAATTGACGGTGACGGCAAGCATATTACCGATGAATTCGTGCTTCCCACAGTTGTTGAGGGCACCAAGAGAATTAAATCGGGCGACAGCGTTATTTTCTTTAACTTCCGCCCCGACAGAGCAAGAGAAATCACCAGAACCTTCGTTGATGATGAGTTTGCAGGCTTTGAAAGAGTTGGCGGCAGACAAAAGGTGTTCTACGTTTGTATGACACAGTATGATGCAACGATGCCTAACGTTACCGTTGCCTTTAAGCCCCAGTCCTTAACCAACACTTTGGGCGAGTTTTTAAGCAAGCAAAACCTTACACAGCTTCGCATTGCCGAAACCGAAAAGTACGCTCACGTAACCTTTTTCTTTAACGGCGGCATTGAGGCGCAGTATGAGGGTGAGGACAGAATTCTTGTTAACTCACCAAAGGTTGCAACCTATGATTTGCAGCCCGAAATGAGCGCCGTTCCCGTTTGCGACAAGGTTTGCCAGGCTATTGAAAGCGGTAAATATGACGTTGTTATTTTAAACTTCGCCAACTGCGATATGGTTGGTCATACAGGCTTTTTCGATGCCGCTGTTAAGGCGGTCGAGACCGTTGATACCTGCGTTGGCAGAGTTAAAGATTCCACCCTTAAAATGGGCGGCGTGATGCTCTTAACCGCCGACCACGGCAATGCCGACTGTATGATTGACACCGATGGCTCACCATTTACAGCCCACACAACAAACCCCGTTCCCTTCTCGGTTATCGGAAAGGAATGTAACCTCCGCGAGGGCGGTAAGCTTTGCGACATTTCCCCCACCATCATTAAACTTTTAGGGTTAACACAGCCCGAAGAAATGGATGGCGAAAGCATTATTTTATAGGTTCCTTTAAAACAAAAAGCACCTTGTGTTACTAAAACACAGGGTGCTTTTCCTTATTTTTCAAATTTTGCTTTTATTTGCTCGTTTATCCTCGCATCCATCTTTGGAATAAGTTTTAAATCTTTCTCTTTTACGGCGATGTCACCTATTGGAGCATTTTCACCCAATAAATCAAAAAAGACATCATAAGTCCCGTCAATTGATTCTTCTAACCAAATAACGCCCTGCATACCTTTGTGTACGCCATATTTTGCATATTCTTCTTTTTCAACAATAACTTCAACACAATCAAGATACTTCATATTATTTGCCTCCATACGGTGTTGCTAACTGAATATGTCCATTTGGATATGCCATCCAACCGGTAATAAAAGAAACGTTTTCGGTCTGTTCCTCCCTCATTATACCATTTTTTATATTAAAATTACAACACCTCAAATTCCTCCACCGCCACTTTGTGCAGGCGCTGAATGTGGCGGATGCTGTAGCCAAAGGCTTCGCCGAGGGCCGAAAAGGTGGCGCCGTTTATGTATTTTTCCCTTAAAACCTGC
>JAZSBX010000063.1:0-5764 GCA_045602605.1 Acutalibacteraceae bacterium | reverse complement strand
AGCCAATCGCTCTTTGCTTCACGTATGTAATTAAACCAATCTTTTGTAATATCGAGCATAATCATTTTCTTGAAAAAATTTGCACAGGTCGATAATTGAGCCTCGAGCAGCAGTTTTTCAGAAATTTCTTTAGGAAGAGGTTTTGACATAGCAGAATAAGCACTAACGCTTTGAATATACTTATCTACACAATATTCGCTTTCTTCATCTCCACGGTAGCCACCGAAGGTCTTTATAAGTTCAAAGGGATCTCGGCTTATACAAGACCCAATTATAGTAACATGTATAGATTGTTTTTTCTTTTTAAACAAAATATATTCTTCCTTTCCTTTGAACCAGATGTATTACATCATAAAAACACAGAGCACAAAAAACGCAATTATTATTACATCATTAGCACTATTTTTTCATCTCAGCAACGTATGCATCGCAAACCTGCTTAGCATCGCCCTGCATTCTCGTTACACCTTTATCTATCCAGATAGCGTGGTCACAAAGTCTTTTAACTTGGTCAATTGAATGAGAAACAAATAAAAGTGTTGTGCCGCCGTTAAGCAGTTCCTTCATTCTGGCTTCACACTTTTGTCTGAATTTCAAATCGCCGACTGCAAGTATCTCATCCACAATAAGTATATCAGGCTTAACCATTGTTGCAATTGAGAAGCCAAGTCTTGCTCTCATTCCCGATGAATAATTTTTAAGCGGTGAATCTAAAAATTCATGAAGTTCTGAAAAATCAACGATTTCGTCAAAATGTTCCTTCATAAACTGTTCGGTATGTCCCAGCACGCAACCGTTAAGAAAAATATTCTCTCTGGCAGAAAGTTCCGGGTCAAACCCTGCGCCAAGTTCAATAAGGGGGGCTATTGAGCCGTTTATTGTAATTTTTCCCTTATAGGGTTTTAATATTCCGCTTATTGCTTTAAGGGTGGTGGATTTGCCGGAACCGTTAGTTCCGATAAGTCCCCACGCTTCACCTGCATGAACCTTAAAGCTTACATCCTTTACAGCGAGGAACTCTTGAAACATGAGTTCCTTTTTTATGAGTTTAATAAAATATTCTTTTAGGTTATCAATCTTTTGACTGGCAAGATTAAATCGGATGGTTATATTGTCAACATCAACCATTACTTTTTTGTCTTCCATCATAACTCTCCTATATATATAGAATAAACCTATCTTTAGACTTCATAAAGGTTATCATACCAACTGTCAATGCAGCTATTGCAGCAATCCAACCCGCAGCAATAATACCGCCTCCGGGCATAACGCCTGAATATATAATATCGCGGAACTGAGCGATATAGAAATACATCGGATTAAAGTGCTTTACAATCCACGCAAGCGGGTCGGGTAACATGTTTATTGTATAGAAAATAGGCGATAAATAGAGCCATGCAGTTGTAACAGCGTTGTAAATATACTCTATATCTCTAAAGAATACATTTGCCTGCGCAAGGAAAAGGCCTAATCCTAAACAGAATATATAAAGAGGTATTAGCACCAACGGAAAATATAGCGCAGCCCAAGTAACAGTGGCCCCGGTTGCTATCATAACGATTACCAACGCACCTAGCGAAAAGGCAAGGTCAACAAGTCCGCTTGTAATTCTTGCAAGTGTGAAAATGTATTTTGGCACATAAGTCTTTTTAAGCAATGCACCGCTTGCTGTAATTGAATGAATTGCTTGATGGGTTGAGTTGTTCATAAAGTTGAAAAGCAACTGACCGCAAAAAAGATAAAGAGGATAGTTTTCTATTCCTCTTGAAAACATTTTTGAAAAAACAATAGCCATAACTATCATTATAAGAAGCGGATTAAGTACGCTCCATACATAGCCCAAAAAACTACGGCGATATTTAAGCTTAATATTTTTAACAACGAGCAATTTAAGAAGGTCTTTGTATTTCCAGAATTCTTTTAAATATTCCTTTAATATACTTTTTCTTTTCATAAATTCACCTAATCAAAAAGCGTGTTTTGCACGCAATTTATTGTAAAGTTTGGAATGTAAAACAGTTTCAAAGGTCTTTTTGCTTATATGTAAGTAATTCATTACACATAGGCAGTGGTACTGTTTTTTTGCCAACTGAAAAACACGCGGCATATTCGCTTTGATTTTAACCACCGTTTCTTTTGCAAGTTTTCTGCCCCTTGCCTTGTTTGGCTCAACCAAAAGTACCGTTTTAAGAAAACTTAATAAAAGTCCTTGAACCTTCATGCAGTAGTAAAGTTTTGCGGCATCGGATAAATTGTTAATGTTTGAAAATTCCGCCATAAGTCGATGAAGCACCGTTTCGGTATGACCTTTTCTTTCAAGCTGATTAGTGTCCGAAACGCTCTGGGCTACATCACCGATACGGTAGTTATAAACAAACAGGTCAAGCGGCGTAATACTTTTTGCAAAGCAACAGGGAACGGTTGCAAATTCGTGGTCTTCATAAAAAACGTGTTCTGAAAGGCTAATGCCCTTTTCTCTATAAAACGCGGTGTTGTAGGTGATGCCGTGGAACGTAAGGCTTCTGTCAAAACTTTTCCAATTTTGCATTATTTCTTCAAAGGTGTAAGCCCTGTAAAATTCATCAGGGTAGCTTTTCCACTTCCGTATTTCCCCCGTTGAAACGTTTGTTGTGTAGTGGTGGGTCAGCACCACATCGCTGTCGGTTTTTTCAAGCGCCTCAACAAACTTTGCAAGATTCTCGGTTTCCACCCAGTCATCGGCATCGATAACCTTTAAATATTTACCCCCTGCCGCAGCGCAACCTGTGTTAAGGGCGCCACCGTGACCTTTGTTTTCCTGTGAAATGAGTCTAACCGTGTGGGGATAAATTTGAGCGTAGGTCTGCGCAATTTCGGCGGTGTTGTCAGCGGAGCCGTCATTCACCACAATAACCTCTATTTTCTCCAAAACCTCAGGAGCCAAAAATGAAGTGATGCATTTGTCCAAGAATTTTTCGCAGTTATACGAAGGTATAATAAACGACAAAATCTTCATTCGAAAAACTCCTTAATTTTCACTCTTTTGTTTTGCGATTTTATTTTTAACGATTCCTTTTAGAATGCAATAAAGGGCCCTTATGGGCGAGATATCCTTCTTATACAAATTCCGTTTTGCAAGCACGTAATAAAAAGCGTAAACGGTTGAAACTACGGGGCCTAAAATATATCTCGTTGTAGCGCCGCGATTTTCAAAAAACCGTTCATCAAAACCCTTAAACCAGGTTGACTGTGTTTGACCAACGCTGGCAATAACCTCGGGAACGTAATAAATTTTCAGTCCCTTTTTTTGGCAGTCAAGCAAAAATTTCAGTTCTTCCTCTGCCCCGTTGCCGCTGCCCGCGCCCAAAAGCTCATCAAAGAAAACCTGAGCCTTTATAAGGCTTTCCCTCCTAAAAGAAATTTGCCAGGAGCTAACCTTCATTGTCTTTGGGAATTTAAGCCGTATAACTTTATCCTTAAACGAGGGCGGTCGGTTTGCCATTTTAAAAATAACAACGTCTGCCGTGGGAAGCTTTTTGTAGGCATCCGTAATTATTTCATAATAATTTTCTACGAAAACCTCATCATCATCGCACAAAAGACAAATGTCGGCATTGGATTTTTCAATTGCCGTATTTCGGCTTTTTGTAAGCCCGCGCTCATTGGTTGAAAAAACCTTTACTGTTCCCTTTTCGGTTTTAATTTGGCAACAGTCGTTACGGTCGCACTGGTTAATTACTATGGCATCTCCCGTGATTTTTGACGCTTCAATCAAAGAATTATCGGTTTGATTCATACAGGATAAAAGTATATCAAGCTTCATTTTGTACTGCCCCTAAACCAATGTTTGTACGCGCCGTTAACTGCATAACTGCAAAAGCATAAGACCGATTTAAAAAATCCAAAACCCAGATACCTGTAAACCTTAAAGGTCATTTTTGCCGATTTTAACCTGCCGCCCGATTTGCCCGAACTACTTTGGCGGTAGAGCAGCAGCGGCTCGTTTACTCCGCAGGCAAAATCATATTCTTTAAGGATTTCCAGCCACATAATGTAGTCTTCGTGGCTGTCCTCATGGCGCATTGGAAATTTTTGCGCCACCTCTTTTTTAAGGAGGACAGATGAGCAGTTTATGCTGTTGTGCCGAAGAAGCTGGTTATATTTAATAACGGTTTTTGTGGGAATTATCTTTTTTGTAACGGTTCCGTTTTCGTTTATAATTTGCCTTGCTGTGTTACAAAGCACGGCGCCGCTTTTCTTTATTGCTTCAAGCTGTTTTTTCAGTTTTCCCTCGCGCCAAATATCATCGCCGTCTAAAAAGGCAACATACTCGCCTTTTGCAAGGCACACTCCCCTGTTGCGGCTTTCGGCCGCCCCTAAATTTTGCGAATTTTTAAGGTAAACCACATTATCAAGGTGCGTGTACCTTTCCATAACCCCGTCAAGATTATCGGTTGAGCAGTCGTCAATAACGATAACCTCAAGGCAAACGTTTTGGCCAAGGGCCGAATCAATGGCTTTTTCAATGTGTTTCGCGCAGTTAAAAGCGGGGATTATTACCGATACGCAAACAGAACTCATGAATTCCACCTGTTACTTCTTAATTGCTTCAAGATTGTCTTTGGTTGCGGCTGTTGTTTGCCAATCTTCAATCCCTTCCGAGGTTTCTTTCTGGAAGAAAATCTTAAAGGTCAACATAATCAGTTTAATATCCAAAAACAAAGAATAGTTTTGAATGTAGGTAAGGTCAAGCTTTAATTTGTCATAGGGCGTGGTGTTATATTTACCGTAAACCTGCGCGTAGCCCGTGAGCCCTGCTTTAACCTTAAGTCTGAAATCAAATTCGGGGATAAATTCGCAATATTCACTTGCAATAATGGGACACTCGGGTCGGGGGCCCACAAAGGACATATCGCCCTTTAGAATGTTGTAAATTTGCGGCAACTCATCCAAATGCAAAAGACGCAAAATTTTGCCCACGGGTGTAATCCGCTCATCATTTTTTTTGGTCATGCAATATTCTTTGCCTTCGTTTTTTGCATACATACTTCTGAATTTAATAATCTTAAACACTTTGCCGTCTTTTGTAAGCCTGTCCTGAAGGTAAAAAACGGGGCCGCCGTCACAAAGCTTAATGGCAAGCGCAATTATAAGCATTAAAGGCGCCGTTAAAACACAGGCTACAACCGAAAACAAAATATCTGCCGCCCTTTTAATAAAGGCCTGTTCCACCGTAAGACCAACGTTTCTGAACAAATGCAGCGTTGTGTCGAAAATGCCGATGTCTTCGGCGCTTCTAATCATAATATCGGAAATTTTAGGCACCGTGTAACAGCGAATGTTGTTGGCAAAGCAAAATTTTAAAAGCTGATTTCTGATATCGGCAGGAATGTCGGAGAAAACAACGTTGTTGTATTTAAGCATTTCGTGCCTTATTACATCAATGTCGCTGTTAATGGAAATAACGTTTTTTATTAAATACTTGTCCTTCCGTGTGCCGAGCTTGTTCACAAGATTACCGGGACTGTAACCACCGTGGACCACCAATATTTCCTTGGGTGGGAAAACCTTTATGTAAATAAAGCGGGTGAAAACAATCCAAATGGCAGAAATTGCAAAATCGACAAGGGTCATTTTTAAAATAGGCTCAACGTTTGTCATAAATTTCCATCTGCCGATAAGCGAAAGTTGTAAATAAGTAACCGTATTCACACAAATAATCGACAAAAACTGACTGTAAGCAATGTTGAAAACCTTTAAATGTCCCACCTTAAGACCGCCGTAA
>JAZSBX010000062.1:0-5157 GCA_045602605.1 Acutalibacteraceae bacterium | reverse complement strand
ACTGCTTCTTCTGTCGGTAATGCCGAAAACGCTTCTAACCTCATCCTTTTCACCGAAAGGAATATAGTAACTTCTGTGCGGCAAAGCGCCGATACGGTCAAAACTTTCAAACTCTTTCATTTTTCTGCCTCCAAATTAAGGTTTTTCATCCAAATTATTATATCATCAACCGATTATTCGGTCAAGAAAAACAGTCCCCTTATTTCATTATAAGATTCCATAGTTTCTCAATTAAGGGAACGAGGTTGTAAATCAAGGGTGCAAACAGCAAGGCCTGTCATTGCGGCCCTGCTTACCCTCTCGGGAATGGTCTTTTTAAAAAGCAGACCAAGGGTGGAGCCAACCGCCACCGTTATCATGTTTATAATCACGCCAAGCATATTTTTTATTCTCCTCGCATTAAACCGCCGATAATATGTTCATATTGCGGATTTTATTATCTTCAATTTTGTTGTTAACAGCATAGGCAAGTCTTTCCATTTCACTGTCTGTTTCGCCGCCAAGGCACTGTTCACTTACCGCTTTTCCGATTTTTTTGCAAATATTTTCGATTATCTGCACCTTTTCACGGGGGTTTTTGTTGTCGCTTGAAATAAGAAATTCAAGGTTTTCCGAAATCTCGGTTTCGCCCAACTGCTTAAGGGCGCGAAATTGCCATTTGTAATAGGGCATATATTTTTTATGAAGCAAAAACACGGCGTTCATTGCGCTTTTTGAAAACTCAATGGCGCTGAGCTGCGCCGCGGCGGTATCCCCACGGCCCATGCAACGGGAATAGTTATACTGCCCCGACTGTCCCATTAAAAGCAGGTGTCCTGCCAACCTTTTAAGCCTTATGTCGGAGGGGAAATAGGAAAGTTTTTGGCGGATTTTCGTGATTTCGCCAAGGTTATCAAAGAAAATCTCCCCGTTAGTGGCCTCAAAAAGCGAGTTTTCGGGAACACTCAACCAGTCGAAAAGCGTAAGGTTGCCATCTCTCCTGCCTGTTTTGGCCTCGAAAAAATCGCCGATTTTTTGAACACCGTGGCGGCCGCCACCAACGGCGGCAAGGCGGTTTCTTTTGTAGCCCATAAATTCCTTTGGCAGCTTGGCATAAGCCCGTTCCAAATTAAATTCGGTTTTCCTGTCTATGCTATCGGGCGCAAAAATGCAAAAGGCAGGCTCAAAATCGTGGTCCTTTGAGAACTCATCATCAAAGCCGAAGCACTCCGAGCCGCCGCCAACAAGGCCCACGGCCAGCATTGGTAAAACATCGGCAAACTGCCCCTTTAACATAGGCGCGCCCACCTCCTTAAAGAAGGCGCGCGAAAGCTCAATTCCCTTCATAAATTCGTTTATACCGTTCCTTTAAAATGTTTTCATAATAAAAATATCCGTAATATCCAAAAACCGTGGCGCATTTTTCGCAAACAAAGGCATAATTGCCGCTAACCTTATCCTCGCTTGCCTCCAGCAGTTCCATTGCCTTTTCTATGTTGGCTTCAATAACCTGCTGCGCATTTTCAAGCCCCATCTCCGCCTCGGCGGCAGAGGCCAAGTTAAGGTAGGTTATGGCTTGCTCGGGCTCCTTGCCGTGTACACCTTCAAGCACCGAAATCGCCCTTTCATAAAGCGCCTTTGCCTCGCTGAAGCGTTTTAAATCAACAAGGGCCAACGCCATATTATTATAAAGCCCTGCAAGTCGGTCATCATTGCCATTTAATTTTTTCTCGTAAATTTCTTTCGCCCTGTCAAAAAGGGTAATGCCATCGCTTGCCTTTCCAAAGGCTTTAAAAACGGTGGCGGCGTTTAAATAGGTTGTTGCCGCCCCCACGTTGTCTTCAATACCCATTTTCTTAACCTGATTTATTGCGCTTTCGGCATAAAAAACGGCCTCACTTTTTAGCCCCAGCTTTCTGCAAAGGCCCATAAGCTCGTTGCTTATAAGCAAAACCGCCTTGTTGTCATCTTGTCCTTTGGCTTTATTTAGCCAATAAAGCAGGTGACCTTTTGCGCTGTCATAATCATTTTGCCTTAAAAAATCATCCAGCTTATTCACAAGCAGTTTACAGTCTATCGCCATTTTTCACACCACCCTTTTAATCTATTTTATAACAAAATTCCCTTTTATACAAGTTCCTGTTTTCCCTTTTTCCCTTTTAAGGGGCCTATTGACAATCCCCTTTGACCGATTTATTATGTATAGTGTAGTAGATTAAAGGCGGCAAACCTGTGGCAACCGCCTGCAAAGAGGTGTGAAATGAAGGACCTTAAAAAATCCAGGCTTTTTCTCCTTGATATGGATGGCACGATTTACCTTGATAACCGTTTGTTTGAGGGTGTCACCGATTTCCTGGCCCACGTAAAGGCTATTGGCGGAAGATATCTTTTTTTAACCAACAACTCCTCAAAAAGCGTTACCAAATACATCGAAAAACTAGCCTCCCTCGGCATTGAGACCACCGCCGATGACTTTTTAACCTCAACCGATGCCACTATTGTTTATTTAAAGCTTAAAAATTATAAAAAAATTTACGCCTTCGGAACCGCCTCGTTTAAAGAGCAGTTAAAAAGCGCAAACCTTCCAATAACCGATATCTTGGAGGATGACGTTGACTGCCTCCTCTTGGGCTTTGACACCGAGCTTTCCTTTAAAAAGCTGGAGGATGCCTGCATTCTTTTAAACCGAAACGTGGACTTTGTTGCCACCAACCCCGACCTTGTCTGCCCCACCTGGTTCGGCTCGGTGCCCGATTGCGGTTCGGTAAGCGAAATGCTGTTTAACGCCACCAAAAGGCGCCCGAAATTCATCGGCAAGCCCCACCCCGAAATGGCGTTGCTTGCAATGGAGAGAACGGGCTTTAAAAAAGAGGAAACCGCCCTTATCGGCGACAGACTTTACACCGACATTGCCTGCGGAATAAACGCAGATATAACCAGCGTTTTCGTGCTTTCGGGAGAAGGCACTTTAGATGACCTTGAAAAAAGCGAAGCAAAACCCGATTTTGTTTTCAAAGATATTAAGGAAATTTTAGAGTTTATAAAATAAAAAGAGCCCTGCGGATTTTAAAATCCGCAGGGTGTTTTTTACACATTAAAGCAGTAGGTTGTTTTGCTCTCAAATTTTTCGCCTTTTTTGAGAATGCAGGTGGGCCACTTTTCGTGGTGAATGCTGTCGGGAAAATGCTGTGTTTCAAGGCAAAGGGCGTGCCTTTCGCTGTATTTAGCGCCGTTTTTGCCCTTTCGTGGGGTTAAAAAGTTGGCGGAATAAACCTGCACGCCGGGCTCATCGGTTAAAACGGTCATCTCAATACCGCTTTCCTCCGACTTAAGTTTTGCCGCAGGGTTGCCCTTTAAAACAAAGTTGGAATCATAGCCTCCCGAAAGTTTTACACAAGGCTCGTTCGAATCAACACCCTGGCCGATTTTTTTAGGAGTTCTGAAATCCATAACGGTGTTTTCTACCCCTGCAATTTCTCCCGTGGGCAGGCAGTCGCCGTCACCTACATTGAATTTATCGGCATTCAGTTTCAGGGTGTGATTTAAAACATCTCCCTTGCCGTTCAGGTTAAAATAACTGTGGTTTGTAAGGTTAATAAGCGTATCCTTGTCGGTTTCGGCGCAATATTTTAAGGTTATTGCGTTGTCCTGTAAAATTACCTCCACCATAACGCTTAAATTTCCCGGGTACCCCTCATCGCCATCGGGTGAAAGGTGGGAAAAAACGATGCTGTTTTCCCTTCCCTCTGCCTTCCAAACCGCCTTATCAAAACCCTTGAGCCCCCCGTGGAGGTGGTTGGGGCCGTTGTTAACGGCCAGGGTGTAATCCTCACCGTTAAGGGTGAATTTACCCCCTTTAATTCGGTTACCCACACGGCCGATGGTGGCGCCTAAATAACCGTCATTTTCCTCATATTCCTTAATCGTATCGTAGCCCAGAACAACATCTGTTAAATCTCCGTTTTTATCGGGCACGAAGAGTGAGCGAATCGTAACGCCGTAATCAAGAACCTCCGCCTTAATTTTTCCGTTATCAATGGTAAAGCAGGTGACCTCTCGGCCATCCGCCGTAAAACCGAAACGCCTTTTAAAAATGCTCATAAGTTTCACTCCCTTTAATTTAATTATAATTATTTTAATTAAAATTACAATAAAAAACATAATTTCGTTGACATTTATCCCCGCCATAGTGTAAAATTGTTATACAAATAATATAAGGAGAAAAAACTATGAAATCACTTAAAAAACTTCTTTCGGTTGTTTTGTGCCTTTCGATGCTGGTCTGCGTTTTTGCAGGTTGCAACGGCAATACAAACGGTGACACCTCAAAGGGTACCCTCAGCGTAAACACCGCTGTTCTTTCCAACTTCAAAATGGTGTCCCCCGTTGACAGCGAGCCTTTTTACACAAACACCGTTTCCGTTTCCTGGGAAGGTCTTGAGGAAGGCGACACCGTAAGCCTTAAGATTGAAAAGAAAAACGGCGACAGCTACACCACCGTTTTGGAAAAAACCGGTCTTACGGGCGATTCCTTTGAAAGTGATGACAAGCTGGAAAACGAAGGCGCTTACAAGGTAACCCTTACCGCTCTTTTAAAGGATGGCGGCGAGGTTAAAAAAACTGCTTCAGTTACCGTTGTTAACCTTGTTAAAAACGAAACCGTTAACGCAGGTATGAACTTTACCTTTAATGGCAGCATCAGCCAAACTGTGCTTAATAACTACCTTTCCCGCGCCATTACCTACACCAATGCTAATACCGATGATGCCCTTCGCGCAATTCTTAACACAGGCACCAAGTTTGTTTGCCGCGCCGTTGCCGAATGGTATCCTTCCAAGTGGTTTGAAGACCATTGGTTCCCTATTTACGAGGAGCTTATTGCCAAAGCTCACGAGGTTGACCCTGAAATCATTTTTGAGGGCTGTATTTTTGAAACCACAGGCAAAGACATTAACGAAATTAAAATCCCCGCCTTTGTTTTTGAAGCTTTCGGCAAAGAGGTTGAGGACAGAACCTTTGACCACCGCAAAATGCTTTTCCCTGACGGTCACGGTAAGAATATGTGGGCGCAGGGCTACAGCCTTCCCGACATAACCCGCGAAGAAACCCAGATGTTCATTTATTACAGAGCCTGCAGGCTGATTGACATCGGTGTGGAATCAATCCACCTGGGTCAGA
>JAZSBX010000061.1:0-21830 GCA_045602605.1 Acutalibacteraceae bacterium | reverse complement strand
TACAAGCGAGCGTGTGTTCGGGCACCGCAAGAGGGGAACCTTGGTTCGAGTCCCACAAAACAAAAAAAAGATAAATACCCCACTTGCGTGGAATATTTATCTTTGGTGCCGGTGGTGGGTGAGGTTGCGAGCGCCCGCAGTGCGAGAAGAAGCGAGCAAAACGAAGCGCAGCGGGCGAACAACACGCCACGCTACAAGCGAGCGTGTGTTCGGGCACCGCAAGAGGGGAACCTTGGTTCGAGTCCCACAAAACAAAAAAAAGATAAATACCCCACTTGCGTGGAATATTTATCTTTGGTGCCGGTGGTGGGACTCGAACCCACACGATGTCGCCATCAACGGATTTTGAGTCCGTCACGTCTGCCAATTCCATCACACCGGCGAAAGTACGAAAAATATTATACAAGACTTTTCGGGTAAAATCAAGTATATTTTTTACATTAAAAGAAAAGATGCGGTTTTACCCGCATCTTTTTTCGTTTTATGCTGCTTCCTGCGAACTTGTGACAGTGTCAGATGAGGTGTTGTGCTGTTCTGATGTTGCAGCGCCGGAATCGGTGGCGCTTGTGGATGTGGACGCTGTTGAGGAGGTCTCATCAGAACTTGTAGATGAAGTTGAAGATGTGGTTGAACTTGTGGATGAAGTTTCAGAAGAAGTAGATGGTGTAGATGAAGTTGAAGATGTGGTTGAAGATGTGGTTGTGCCTGTATTAAGGGGTTTAGTGAAGTCAACCTCATTAAGAATTGCGCCGCTGTGTTTTGTACAGGCAGGCATATAGCTTGTTTTGTAATATCCAAAACTCAAATTGGTGCAACCCGTAGTTGCAACGCCGCCCGTTTCGGTGCAATAATACCGTGCGGTGACAAATTCACTGGTTGGATATGATTTTGAAGGCAAATTACTGTGGAGTTTTGACATAACGTTTCCCCAAAGCATTTTAGCCATGCTTGCATTGGGAACCTCCATCAGCGTATCAAAACCGCACCAAGCGGAAGCTACATAATAAGGCGTGCCGCCTGAAAGCCAAACATCGTTTGCCTGGTCGGCAGTACCCGTTTTGGCAAAAATCTTCATATGAGGAATATACTGTGCCATTACAGCGCCCGTACCATCATTGTAAACAACGTTTTGAAGCATCTTGTTCATAATTGTTGCGGTATCCTCGCTGATAGCAGCAACGGGTTTCTTATTAGAAGTTGTTAGAACAACCTCGCCCTTTTGGTCAAGCACCTCATAATAGGTTGTGGGCTCATAATACTTACCGCCATTACCGAAAATTGCAAAGGCAGCGGCCGATTGCATTGTGGTAAGACCTGTGTAGGTACCGCCCATTCCGAGAGAGGCATAGTTCATATCCTGTTCAACAAGATTTGTTATTCCTAATTTTTCTTTAAGGAAATTATAGGAGTTTTGAAGCCCCATTGATTCAATGAGATAAACGGGAATGGTGTTTGAGGACTGTTCAAGGGCGTATCTTGCAGGTATATCTCCCCAGTTGCCGCCATACCAGTTGTTGGGCGCCCAATCGCCGAAATTTTTCCTGTAATCCTTAACAAATGAGGAATAGGTAATCATATTCTTTTCAAGTGCGGGAGCGTAAGCCGACAAGGGTTTGATTGATGAACCCGGTTGACGGAAGGACATAGTTGCGCGGTTAAGACCGCGATTTTCGGTTTTTTCACCGAAACCGCCGCAGATAGCAACGATGTGACCCGAATAGTCCATAATTGTCATAGAACCTTGCAGTCTCTGCTCGTTACCCTCTTTATCCTTTTTGGTTACCTTGAATTTATCGCTTTTCATAGTTTCTTCAAGAATGGTTTGAGCGTTTAAATCAAGGGTAGTATAAATCTTATAACCCGCATTAAAGAATTTGTTTTCAGCATAAGCGCGGTCGTAACCGTATTCCTCAACCAAATCATCAACGACCTGGTCGATAAGCGTATCAACGAAATAGGAATAAACCTCTTCCTCGTTAAGATTATCCTTCTTGGCAACAATAACAAGTTCCTCGGCCTTTGCCTGCTCCATCTCTTCCTTTGTAATGTAGCCCTGGGAATACATTTCGCTTAAAACAATATCGCGGCGTTCTTTGTTGTTTATTGGATTAAGGTCGGGTCGATAGTATTCCGGAAGGTTTATTACGGCCGCAAGGCAGGCGCATTCGGCAAGGGTTAAATCTTTAGCCGACTTATTAAAGTAGTAGTTAGAGGCAACCTCGGCGCCATACATACCGTTGGCCATTGCAACAGTGTTAATGTAGCTTTCCAAAATAACATCCTTGGAGTTATTGCTCTCAAGGTAGTGCGCGCGCATAATCTCGCGAATTTTACGGCTTGCATTTTGGGTGCGGTCATCGGTAATGTTTTTAACAAGCTGCTGGGTTATGGTAGAGCCACCGTATTTTGATGAAAAGTGAAAAATTTCGTTGGCAAAGGCACCAATGGTGCGGCCCCAGTCAACACCGTCATGGTCGCGGAAATCCTTATCCTCAATGGCAACGATGGCATCTTTAAGGTTTTGAGGGATTTCACCCTCATCATCCGAAATCCAAATTCGGTTATCGCCGCCGTGAATTCTTTGGTATTCAACAAACTCACCCGTTTTACTGTCTTTACAATAAATTGTTGTAGTAAAGTTTAGGGAAAGCTCGTCTAAATCACCGACCATTGAATAATCAATGAAACCAAAAATATAAATAAGAAAGCCGCCGACAACAAGACAACAGGTTATTGCGCCAATTAAAAAGGTTGTCAAAAGAACCTTTAACACAGTTTCTTTTTTGGTTCTTTTTTTGTTGCCTTTTTTGGTGTCTTTCTGAGCTTGTTCACTTTTGGAAGAAAAACTGCTTAAATCAAAAACGTCCTCTTCGCCCGTGGCGCTGGAAAGGTCAACGTTTTCCTGAAGATTATTTTCGTTATTAAATTCTTCATTATTAAAATTATTATTTTCCAAATTGCTTTCACCTCGCTGTGAACGAATAAAATACTGCCTAAAATGGCACAATATATTATAACACAAAATCAGCAAAAAGTAGTTACAATTTTTTCATTTTTTTGATTTTTATGGAAAAGGACTGTTTTTCACGAAAAAAAGAGCGATAATTCTTATTATTGCCGTAATTTTTGCGGCTACCGCACTTGGCGCGTTTATAACGATAACTTTATTAGATGATGAGTTTAGTGACGATGTGACGACAAATCAATATACCCTGAAAGCTTATGGCGATTTTCTGGCACTTTACAAAGGAGAAAAAGTTGAGGAGATTTATGAAGAAATTGTTATTTCCTCTCTCCCCTCCCTTGACCGTGAAAAATTCATAAACGGCGTCACGGTTACGGATTTTGAAAAGCTGGATGAAATTTTGGAAGATTTTGAGTAAAGTTATTGCAAAAACCGATTTTTAACATTATAATAAAACTATAAAGAAAATTTCTTTAGGAGTTGTTATTTTGGAAAAAAACGCAATGACCGCCGGCGTTGCTCGGGGTGGACTTATCAGCACGACACAAATCCGCGCTTTAATTTGTTATATTTTTAATGCAATATCCGACCCTGTTCCGGGTAAAAAACTTGCTGATATGCTGTTTTACGAAGGACTTGCAAACTGCTTTGAGGTTAACGATTCCATCGCTTTTCTCGAAAAAAACGGTCACATTCAGCTTGTTGATAAAGCTGAGGATACCTACACAATAACAAAAAGCGGAAAAAACATTGCCAAAACCCTCGGCAGCGATGTTCCTTTTACGGTTAGAGAACGAGCATACACCATTGCTTTGCAGCTTGTTTCCCGAATCAGAAATGCAAAAGAAACCGATATCAGCATTTCTTCGGAAAATGGAACAACCTACATTACCTGCTCTGCCCTGGATGGTGAAAAACCTTTTATGAGCGTTAAACTTTTGGTTTCGGATGAAGCGCAGGCCCGTTTTATTCGTGAAAAATTTATTGATGACCCCACAAAAATTTATTCGGGAATAATCGATTTGTTAACAAAATAAAATCATTTAAAAAGTAAAACCGCCTATACCTTTCGTTGGTATAGGCGGTAAAATATTTACTGAAAAATATTTTATTCTGCGTCGGTTGTTTCTTGTTCTTTCATTTTTGCGAAGCATTCGCTGCAATAAACGGGACGGTCATCACGAGGAATGAAGGGAACCTTTGCAACGCCGCCACAGGCATTACAAACAGCTTCGTGCATTTCTCTGGGTGCTCTGCCTGCATTCTTTCTCTTGTCGCGGCAGGGCTTGCAGCGCTGGGGTTCGTTTACAAAGCCTTTGGACTCATAGAATTCCTGCTCTCTGGCAGTGAAAACAAATTCCTCTCCACAGTCTTTGCAAGTTAGGGTCTTGTCTTCGAACATGTTTTGTACCTCTCTCGATATGTTTGTTTTCGCCCCGGACGGGATTACACCGACATCTTTTAAAAAACGCTCTGAAATTAAGCTACATGGGCATATATAACACTAACGGTTGTCCGTTAATTGTGTCTTTATTTTCCTGCGCAAACGGCACAGGGCGTTGCTGATTGATTTTTCACTTACGCTGAAGTTTTCGGAAATAGTATTAACCGAATAACCCTGAAGCGATGCCAAAAAAACTTTATATTCAAAATCGGATAGAATATTTTTAATGTTTGAATAGATTCCCTCTATGTTTTCTCTTTCAATCATTAACGCTTCGGGTGTAGTTACCACAGTAACCGATTTATCATCAATAGAAGAAATCAGGTTTTCGGGAATTCTTCTTTTTCGGTTTTTACGCTTCATTAATGTTGAAATCGCATTTGAAACACAGGTTTTAGCATAAGTAACAAATGATGATGTGGAAAAATCATAGGTCATTGCCGCGTGGTAAAGGGCGATGAGGCCTTCTTGAACAAAATCATCAAGTTCAATATCCCCAATGCTATAACGAAGGGCTTTGTTGTGAACAAGATTCACATAACGTGAAAAGAGCGACTGTAAAAACTCGTTGTTTCCACTCTGAATTCCCTTGATAATATCATTATCCGACAAATTTTTGTGATTATCAACAAAAATACTATACATTTGTACACCAACATAGTAACGATTAACAATAACTATACACATAATATATCAATTATTATATTTTGTCAAGTACTTTATTTTTGTTGACATATTATGGGAAAAAGATTATTATAATATTTAGGACAAGGAGGTCTTTTTATGTATAATAAAGAGTATTCACTTTGGTGCGAGCGCGCCACGAAGGACCCTGATGTTGTTAACGAGCTTAAAAAACTCGAAAACGACGAAGAAGCAAAAAAAGAAGCATTTTATAAAAATCTGGAATTTGGTACCGGTGGACTCCGCGGTGTTCTCGGCGCCGGCACAAACCGTATGAACATTTACACGGTTGCAAAGGCCACACAAGGTCTTGCTGCCTACGTTAATTCTGTTTCAAAAAACGGTAAGGTTGCCGTTGCTTATGACAGCAGAATTAAATCTGACGTTTTTGCAAAAACAACTGCCGAGGTTCTTGCGGCAAACGGAATTAAGGTTTACATCTATCCCGAGTTAATGCCTACGCCGATGCTCTCATTTGCTGTAAGACACTATTCCTGCGATGCAGGCGTTGTAATTACCGCAAGTCATAACCCCGCCAAATATAACGGTTATAAGGCTTATGGTCCCGATGGTTGTCAGCTTACCCTTGAAGCTGCCGAATATGTCCTCAGCATTATGAACAAGGTTGATATTTTTGACGGCGTTAAATCCGTTGATTTTGATACTGCCGTTAAAGAGGGAAAAATTGAGTATATCTCTGAGGAAACAATTGAACGCTATCTTGATGAGGTTCAAAAGTGCAGCGTTGCCGATAAAGATTTAGACCTTAGTAATCTTAAGGTTATTTATACCCCCATTCACGGCAGCGGTAATAAACCTGTTCGTGCAATTCTTAAGAGAATCGGCATTGAAAACGTGACAGTTGTTAAAGAACAGGAAAAGCCTGACGGCAACTTCCCCACTGCTCCCTACCCCAACCCTGAAATTCGCCAACCTTTTGAAATTGCTCTTAAAATGGCCGAGGAAATTTGTCCTGATATTCTTTTGGCAACCGACCCCGACTGTGACCGTGTTGGAATTGCCGTTAACCACAATGGCGAATTTAAACTTTTAACGGGTAACGATGTTGGTATTTTACTCCTTGATTATGTTTGCAAACAACGCACAAAAAACGGAATTATGCCTAAAAATCCCATTGCGGTTAAAACCATTGTTACAAGCGAAATGTGTCGCGGAATTTGTAAAGACTTCGGCGTTGAACTCATTGACGTTTTAACAGGCTTTAAGTTTATAGGCGAACAAATCGGCCTGCTTGAGAAAAAAGGCGAAGAAGACCGTTATATTTTCGGCTTTGAGGAAAGCTACGGCTACCTTGCAGGAAGCTATGTTCGTGATAAAGATGCTGTTATCGGCTCTATGCTCATTTGCGAAATGACCGCATATTATAAAAACAAAGGCATGACCCTTGTGGATGCCCTTAACGCTCTTTTCGAGAAATACGGTTATTACATTTGCGCGCAATCATCCTTCGCATTTGAAGGCATTAGCGGAATGGAAAAAATGCAGAGCATTATGAACGAGCTTCGCACAAACCCACCAATGGAGCTTTGCGGCGTTAAAATTACCGAAATTTCCGATTACGAGTTGTCGGTTAAAAAGGACCTTGTAAACGGCAAGGAAAACGTTATAACCCTTCCCAAATCAAACGTTATCGGTTTCACTCTCCAAAACGGATGCGGATTTATTGTTCGCCCCTCAGGCACGGAACCGAAAATCAAGATTTATTTTTCCGCAGTTGACAAAACTCTCGATGCTTCAAATAAGAACATTGAGGAAATGAAACAAGGCTGCGCCGTTTGGTTTAAATAAAATAATAATTTAAAACACCTCTGCAAGCTGCAGAGGTGTTTTTTTGTTTAAATAAGAGATTCTAAATATTCCCGCAATTCACTAACGCCGTTGCCGTTCAGTGATGAAAATGTGAAAATTTTACAGTCAGGCAAGATTTTTCTCACCGCACCGCTTATTTCTTCCTCCATCTTTAAAAACTCACTACGGTTTAATTTATCGCTTTTTGTGAGAATTACCGAGCAAGGAATGTCCATCGCCTTTAAAAACTCAAGCATGGTAATATCAAAATCTCCGGGTTTGTGGCGCATATCAATAAGCTGAAACACATTTTTAATGTTTCTGCCCGATTTGAAATAGCCTTCCATAAGGTTAGACCATCGGTCCTTTTCTGCAAAGGGAACCTTAGCGTAGCCGTAACCCGGTAAATCAACCATACGCGCACAGTCAAGCTTATAAAAATTGATTGTAACTGTTTTTCCTGGTTTAGTGCTGACTCTGGCAAGATTTTTTCGACCTAACAAACGGTTTATAAGGGATGATTTTCCCACGTTTGATTTGCCCGAAAAGCAAATTTCCGGCAGGTCGGATTTTGTCAGTTGCTCAAAGGTTCCAAAGGCTTGTTCAAAAATAGCCGAATTATAATTCATCTTTGCCTCCGATTTTTACTGTGCCGCAGAGTGAATTGCCGACTTTTCGGGAATAAAGCTGATTTTCTCCGTAAAGGTGTCACTCTTTGCATCAGTTAAGGTTTTTTGCAAAAAAGCATTGTTTAAAATCTCGGTAACGTTTTCTACGGGAACAAAGTTCAACTGTGTTCTCACCGTGTCATCAAGCTCGATTAAATCGGCAACATTATCTTTCGGAATAAACACCGTGTTAATACCGCCTCGGTGCGCAGCCATAGCCTTTTCTCTAAGCCCGCCGATTTTAAGCACGCGACCGCGAATTGTAACCTCGCCCGTCATTGCAATATCGCGGCGCACTTTTTTACCTGTGAGTGCAGAAACGATAGCCGTGGTAATGGTTACGCCTGCCGATGGGCCATCCTTTGGAACGGCATTTTCAGGCGCGTGAATGTGAATGTCACGGTTTTTGTAAAATTCACTGTCAATGCCCAGTGCGCCTGCATTAGCGCGGATAAAGGTGATGGCGGCTCTGGCGGATTCCTTCATAACATCACCTAGACAGCCCGTAAGCTCGATTTTTCCCGTGCCTTCAAGGGCGCAGACCTCAAGGGGCAACAGTTCACCGCCCACACTTGTCCAGGCAAGGCCGTTAACAAGCCCCACCTCATCATTTTTCGCGGTCAAATCCACAAAATATTTTTGAGGGCCGATAAGGTGATGTAAATCTCCGACTTTTATAACCGTTTTTGCGGCATTATCCTTAACAATCGATTTAACCGCCTTTCGGCAAAGGGTTGCAATTTGTCTTTCAAGCTGTCTTACGCCCGATTCTCTTGTATAACCATCAATAAGCGCATAGATGGTCTCATCGGTGATTTTACAATCTTTAGCGGTAAGCCCGTGTTTATTTAATTGTCGCTTAACAAGGAATTTTTTTGCAATATTAAATTTTTCTTCTCTTGTGTAGCTTGAAAGCACAATGATTTCAAGTCGGTCAAAGAGGGCGGGCGGAATTGTATCCACCGAATTGGCCGTTGCTATAAACACGATTTTACTTAAATCGTAAGGCAGTTCAATATAGTGGTCAGTAAAGGTGGCGTTTTGTTCCCCGTCAAGCACCTCAAGAAGCGCGGCGGCAGGGTCACCCTTATAATCTTTGCCTAATTTGTCGATTTCATCAAGCAAAATCAGCGCGTTGCTGCTGCCCGCCTGTTTTACGGCGTTTATTATTCTGCCGGGCATTGCGCCGATGTAGGTTTTCCTATGTCCCCTTATTTCAGCCTCATCACTTACTCCGCCAAGGGAAAGTCTTGCAAAACGCCTGCCCATACATTCGGCAATTGTTTTACCGATTGAGGTTTTACCAACACCCGGAGGGCCCACGAGGCAAATAATTTGTCCGCTTATATCGTTTTTTAAATTGTAAACACACAGCATTTCAAGGATTCTGTCCTTAACCCTTTTCATACCATAAAAATCGCGGTCAAGGATTTTTTGCGACCTTGAAATATCCTTTGAAATCTTTGTCTTAGTAAGCCAGGGTAATTCAAGACAAATATCAAGGTAGTTTCTCACAACCGTGGCCTCATGTGAGCCTGCAGGCATTTTTAAGAGTTTATTAACCTCAACATTAAGTTTTTCCTTGATTTCTTCAGGCGCGTTAAGGGCTGAAATTCGGTTTCGGTAATCCTCGATTTCACTACCGCTGTCATCGCCGTAAAGCTCGTTATTAAGGGCTTTTATTTGCTCGCGCATATAATATTCGCGATGCTGGTCATCCATTGCGGTCCTGACCTCGGCATCGATTTTTTTATCAAAGGCAATGATTTGGCCTTCCTTTTTAAGAAGGAGTGTAAGGGCTTTTGCCCTGTTTATCACATTTGCTTCCTCCAGCAAAACGTGTTTGTCATCCATGGAAGCGGGAATTTGCATTGAAATGTAGTCGCAAAGATAGGAAAGGTCGTTAGCAGACATAACCTCCATAATAATATCGGGAGGAATTCTACCGCTGATAGCGGCATAATTTTCAAAACCTTCCTTTACCTTTCTGAAAAGCGCCTCAACATAGTTTTTGCTTCTTTTAATGGGTTCGTCATCAAAAAGGGTAATATCGGCCTTTAGATGTGCGCCTTCGCTAAAAAGCAGGTTAAGTTTCGCGCGTTTAACACCGCCAACCAAAACCCTGATTTCTTTTTCCGAAATCTTAAGAATGTGGCGAATTTTTGCATAGCAGCCCACGGTATAAACATCGGTTTGCTTCGGGTCTTCAACGGCGGTTTCAAACTGTGTTACAAGGAATATACCTCTGTCCCCTGCCATAGCCGATTTAATGGCTTCAATACTCTTTTTTCTGCCGGCATCAAAATTTAACACCATATTGGGAAAAACAATCAGGTCCCTGAGCGCCACACAGCTGACACCGTATAAATTATTGCTGTTATTTATCATTAAGGAATTTCCCTCCAAAAAAACGGAATTTCTTAATATTATACTATAAAGATAAAATTTCTTCAACAAAATTCGAGAAAAAATTAAGAGCAGGATTTTTCCTGCTCTTAAAATTATTTATTTTGCTTTAGGCTTTTTAATTTTATTAAGTTTAGCATTAAGGTCAAGGAGTTGTTCCTTTGTAAACTTAATGTCAGCCATACCGCCCATAAGCGTAAAGAGGCGAATAACGGTGAAGCCGCCCATCATACTCATCATTTCGGGGCCGACCTCAAAGCCGCCCGCTTTAATCTTGCCGTCTTTTCCGCCGCCAAGCATTTTTCCTACAAGACCCATAAAGAGCATTTTGCCCTGAAGAGTTGCAAGCACGTCACTCATTTTGTCGTTAAGAGAAAGATAACCTTCGGGAGCGTCAATGTCAAACCAGTTAAGAATTGCGCCCTTTTCCTTAAGGCGATACTCCTCGTTAAAGGTGTCTACCTTACGAATTTCGCTTTCATCCTTAAACTCACCTGCAACGGCAACAAGCTTTGTTACACCTGCATTTGGAACATCAAAATAGAAGAAATGGTCATCGGCTGTCTTTTTGCCAAGGCTTACGCCGTTTGCAAAAAGTTCAACCTCGGGAAGATTGGAATAAACGGTAATTTTAGTTACATCCTCTACCCTGTCAACGTATCTCTTGCCGCAAAGGTGAACAAACTTTTCATCGGAAAGCCATGCCTTGTAAGCATAGAAAGAGTCTTTTTTATACTTGCGGTCAAAGGTTATAAGACCCTTATGATTCTGACCGTTTTCGCCGCCTTCGTTACGAGCATCGGCGCCGAAGTCAAACATATTCCAAACGTGGGTTGCCCACATATATTTGCGCGAGAAGAACTGCTTAATAAGCTCCTCGTGATAATATGCCTGATATTCTTCGGTATAGTCGCCTTGCATTGGGTTTGAGGTGTGCCAATTAAGGGCTTCGCAACCATATTCGGAACAACCGATGGGAATGTTCGGATGGGTTGCATGGAACTTATCAAACCAGGGGCCGTTCATATCGGTCTCGCCGCCGTACCAACCGAAATAGTGGTTATAGGAAACAACGTCGGGAATCTGGAGATAAGGGTCATCAATTTTACACATTGAAACCGCCGCAATGGTGGTTAAACGGGTTTTATCCATTTCGTGGCACAAATCGTTAAGAATGCGATGATTTTCGAGTAAATCTTCATCGCTTCCACCGATACCGATTTCATTTGAAAGACCCCAAACAACGATGGATGGGTGGTTATAGTTTTGTGTAATAAGCTCTTTCATTTGTGAAATGGTGTTCTCACGGCCTGTGGGCATATGCTTTGAAATGTAAGGAATTTCAGCCCAAATTACAAGACCGTATTCATCGCACAAATCGTAGAAATATTGGTCGTGCTGATAGTGGGCCAAACGAATTGTGGTGGCGCCCATTTCGTAAATAAGCTCAATATCTTCCTTGTGGTCTTCTTTAGATAAGGCGTTGCCCTTTCCCCAACGGTCCTGATGGCGGGAAACACCGCGCAAGGGGTATTCTTCACCGTTTAAAATAAATCCGTTTTCGGGGTCAATTTTAAAGGTACGGCAACCGAAACGGGTGGAAATATTATCAAGGACAACTCCATCCTCAATAAGTTCTGCCTTTGCTGTGTAAAGATAAGGATTTTTTCTGCCGTGCCAAAGGGTTACATCTTTAATGCTTAAAACAACCTTTGTGTCGTTTGAAACGGTTTCGGCAACAACGTTTCCCTCTTTATCCTCAATGGTATAACGAATTTCTTGGCCGATTTTACTGTTTGTCACAAAGGTTTCTACGGTAACCTCTGCATCATTTTCTTTTATTTCGGGTGTAACGGCAATGCCGGGGCCACCGTAATAATCAAGGTCAAAGTGAGAGTTATTAACGCAGATAATGTTAACGTCTCTGTAAATACCGCCGTAGAAAGTGAAGTCAGCCATTTGGGGATAAACCGTCTCGTTGGCCGAATTGTCAACAGCGATAACGATTAAGTTCATCATTTCAAGGCTGTCGGTCAAATCAACGCGCCAGGTGGAATAACCGCCATCGTGATGAGCAACGTTTTTACCGTTTATATACACATCGGCTGAGGAGTTTGCGCCCTTGATTTCAAGATAGTAACGGTCGGCTTCGGGCAAATCGGACTTATTAAGTTTCTTTGCATAGTAAGCGGTGCCGCGATAATAGTCGTTGTCACCATCCTGACCGTCAATGGCATTCCAGCTGTGAGGCAAATTTACAAAGCACCATTTGCTGGAAATCTCGGTAGGGATTTCAGTTGCCTGCTTTGAAAAAGCCCATTTTGCATTAAAATTAAGTATTTTTCTCATAAGAACCTCCAAAAATTAGCGCTTAATTTATTTTAAAACAAAATACAAAACAATGTGTAAACATATTGTAAATTCGTTTTAGAAAAATATCACCCTACCGTGAACCGATGGGGTGATATTATAATCATTTAATTACTCGGTTACGGTTTGAACACCACGGCGTTCTGCTAGTTCAGCATTCATTTTTGCCATTGTTTTCTTATCAAGATTGTAGATAACGGCAATGCCTACGAACTGCATAATTGCACTGAAGAGATAGAGGCCTGCAACGAGCCAACACATATTGTAGGAGGTTGCAGCAGACTGACCGGCAGTTCCCAAATCGGAAATATAACCTAAAGCGCCCATAATAAGGAGAACGATGGAAGGACCAACGCCCTGAGCAAGTTTACGGAAGAAGGAGTGCAGTGAATAAACAGTACCTTCCTCACGGCTGCCTGTTTTCCACTCGTTATAGTCAATAGCATCAGCCATAAGTGCCCAGGAAACGCAGGTGTAAACACCCATACCAAGACCAAAGATAACAAGGCCTACAATATGGATAATCAAAGAGAGGCCCTTATCGGGAACCAAGGGGAACACAAGCATAAATGCGCCGCCAACGAGGGAAACGATTGTGCCTGCAACGGAAGCTTCTTTTTTGCCGAACTTGTTAACAATCTTCTTAATGAAGGGCATAAACAAGAACATAGGCAGGAAGCCTACCATTTGAACAACACCTGAAAGCTGAGCCATTCCAAAATAGGTAGCAAACATAATAGCAACGGCTGTTGTTGCAGCGTTCATGCCAAGGAACATACCCATTGCAGCAAGTGTTGCGCCAACTGCGGGGCGGTTCTTCATAAAGTTACCAAAGGCCTTGATAACATTGAATTTTTGTGAATCGTTTGTTTTAACCAAGTTTTCATCAACACGGATGGTGATGGTTTTAATCATAAACAAGAAAGCAATAAAGCCTAAAACACCCATAATAAGGGCTGCGATGAACACACGGTCACCAAGAAGGTTTTGAACCTGAACGCCTGTTTCTTCGTTTAAAACAGGATTGCCGTTTTCATCAAAAACTTTTTCCCAAATGAGCATAGGAAGAATAACATTAGGAAGAATGTTACCAATCATTGAGCCGATCGAACGCCAGGTAGAAAGCTGTGCGCGCTCACCTGCATCCTCAGTAACAAGGGAGAGCATTGAGCCGTAAGGAACGTTGGCGATTGTGTAGAAAGCATCCCAAATTATGTAGCCAAGAACAAAAAGGATAGCCTTAATAACAACAGGGGCTTTGGGGAAGGGTAAAAATACGGCGGCGCCGCCTACCAAAAGACCGCAAGCACCGATAAGAATGTAGGTCTTGAATTTACCCATCTTGTATTTTCTTCTGTCGGCATCAATCATAGAACCGATGATAGGGTCGTTAATAGCGTCCCAAATCTGAACTACCAGCAACAATGCTGATAATAAACCGGTCTCTAACATCATGTAAACGAGCCAGAAGGTTTGAACGGTGCCTTTAAGTGCAAAACTCATGTTACAACCAAGGTCACCGGCTGCGTATGCGAGTTTATCACGCATACCAAATTTACGGAGTTGTTTTTTGTTTTCCATAAATACATTTCCTCTCTTCAAAATAATTGTGCTCAACCGCGAGCGATACATAATTATTATAACTTACCGAAATAACTTTTGTTAGGAAAATTTTTAATTGTTTTTGCACAATTTTTATATTCGGTTGCATTTTTGTGTTGATATTTATTTAAAAATATACTATAATAATCCAAAAGAGTGACTAATTTTTGTAAATCATTACCAATAAAGGCAGGTGAAACCTTTGAAATACGATGCCGAACTGAATTTGCTTCAAAATTCATTGAGAAAATGTCGCATCAACACCAATATTATAAAAGCAAATAATTGCATTGACAGCAACGTTGATAACGGTCTTCGCCTGCTGCTCAATTTAAAAAATGAATATAAAAAAAGTTTCCTTGAGATTTTTGGCAATATTAAGGATAAAACGGTTTATTCCTTTACCGACAGATTTTCGGGCAGCTATATTTTTTTCTATTTACCTGACAGTAACAAGGATATTTTGTTAATTGGTCCCTTTTTAAAAACTCTTATTACAAAAGAGGATATCGTTTACTTAATCAAACAGTTAAAAATTGATTTGAAATATTTCAGGGTGCTTGAAAATTACTATAGCGGAATGCCTTATGTTGCGGATTCAACCATCTTTTTTAATTTTGTGGAAGCCTTTTGCGAGAGCATTTGGCCAAATGATAAATCGGTACACTACGTTGAATTGGAGCAAGACAGCAACATTTACCTTCCCATTTTACAAAACGATGAAAGCAATTTTGAGGATGAGGAAAAGACCCTATTAAATATGAAAATGATGGAAACTCGTTATGCATTTGAAAACGAGCTTATTAACGCTGTTTCCCGCGGCCAAATCCATGTTGTTGAAAAACTGATGTCCAACTTCACTGAAATTTCCTTTGAGGAAAGGCTTACCGATAAACTTCGTAACTACAAAAACTATGCTATAATAATGAATACAATATTAAGAAAAGCCGCCGAAAGCGGCGGCGTTCATCCTTTATATATTGATAAGGTTTCTTCAAGTTTTGCAAAGGAAATTGAGGATGTTTCGAATTTAACGGCACTTTCGGCTCTTATGTCCAAGATTTTGAGAAAGTATTGTTATCTTGTGAAAGAAAAGTCAACAAAAAGCTATTCCGCCCCCGTTCAAAAGGCTATTATTTTCATTGACAGTGACCTCACCGCCGACTTAAGTTTAAACCATCTTGCCAAACTGCAAAACATCAGTCCCCCGTATCTTTCTAATATTTTCCACAAAGAAACGGGAGAAAAATTAACCGAATACGTTAACAAAAAAAGGGTTAATTATGCGCGGCAATTACTCGAAACAACGAACTTACAAATTCAGACCGTTGCCCAGCGTTGCGGTATTGTAGATATACACTATTTTTCAAGAATTTTCAAAAAATACACCAATAAAACGCCAAAAGAATACCGTGAACTTTTAAAAAAGGGTTAACTTTTATTTGCCTTTTGGGCGCCGCTTGGGCTAATGCCGTATTCAGCCTTAAATGCTCTGAAAAAGTTGGTGTAATCCTTAAAGCCACAAAGCGTGCTTGCCTCTCCTGCCCCTTTTCCATCGACAATCATTTGCCGCGCCGTAACCAGCCTTTTAAGGGTTATGTAGCGACAAAGACCGATTCCAACAGCGTTTGTAAATTCGTGGGAAAGATGATATTTACTTACAAAAAAGCGCCCTGCGATTTTTTCAAGGGACAGTTCCTCGCTTAAATGCTCTCCAACATAGTTTAAAACGGCCGAAACCAAAGGTGAGATTTCCTTCTTTTGCTTAAGGTTATCCTTTTGCAGAACCGACATACGGTTAATTTCAACCATAAGTTGCAGGAATATACCGTAGGCGTAAAGCTTGTTGCAATATGAGTTTCCGTAAAATTCTCTTATCAATTCGTTTAATCTTGCAATAATTTTAGGACGTTCAAATTCATCGGGGCGCAAAAGATTTTTATGGTCAGGGTCGCTAACATCGAAGCATTTTGTTAAATCTTCGTTATTTTCAGATAAACTTTCAAGGTAATTTTTATCAATCCACAAAACAATGCGTTCATAATTTTTGCTATGGCTTTTAAGAATGGGTTTGTGAAGTTCCATTGGGTTAATAAGCAATAAATCACCTTTTTTCAGGCGGTAAATACTGCCTTCTACCCAATATTCCACATCACCATCCAAAAAACAATAAACCTCATAAAACCCGTGGTGGTGCACCTGAACATCTTCGGCGCCCGATTTTTTATAATGAAAAACTTCAAATTCATTACTTTTCATTACCTGACGCGGGTCAAAAATTTGTGAAATTTCTCGCATAGAATTCCCCTCTATATAAATGTAAGGTTATATTACCGCAATATTTGCAATATGTCAAACAATTTGTGCAATTAACATTGTAAAAAAATGTGTTAATATAAAAGTATAGTTCCGAAAGGTTGTGTTATGGTGAAAAAATTTAACGATGAAAACTTTTTGCTCTCTACCGAAACCGCAAAAAAGCTTTATCACTCTTATGCCGCCGATATGCCTATTGTGGATTATCACTGCCATGTAAGCGCCAAAGAAATTTTTGAAGACAAAAGTTTTGAAAACATTTCTCAGGTTTGGCTTTCGGGCGACCACTACAAATGGCGCGTTATGCGTTCTAACGGTGTTGATGAGCGCTATATCACAGGCGATGCCACCGATTTTGAAAAATTTGAAAAGTTTGCCGAAGCGCTGCCAAAAGCCATCGGTAACCCGATGTATCATTGGTGTCATTTAGAGCTTAAAAAATATTTCGGTTTTGATGGCGTTTTAAATGCCGACACAGCTAAAGAGGTTTGGGAACTGGCCGAAGCAAAACTTAAAGAACCTCAAATGGGTGTTCGCGGTCTTATTGAGCAAAGCAACGTGGCCTTTATCGGCACAACCGATGACCCCACCGATTCTCTCGAGTGGCACATTAAAATTAAAGAAGAAGGCGCACTTAAAACTGTCGTTGCCCCATCCTTCCGCCCTGACAAAGCCTTTAACATTGATAAGGCAGGCTGGAAAGAATATATCGCTTCCCTTTCTGCTGTTTGCGGAATTAAAATTAATTCATTTGAAAGTCTTAAAAACGCTCTGCGAAACAGAATGGATTACTTTGATACGGTTGGCTGTAAGGCCAGCGACCACGGCCTTGATTTTATGATTTATTGCCCTGCCGATGAAAAGACACTTAATAAAATCATTAAAAAGGGTCTTGCAGGAAAGGTTGTTACGGCAACCGAGGCAGAAATGCTTAAAACGGAACTGCTGAAATTTTGCGGCAAGGAATATGTACGACTGGGTTGGGCAATGCAAATTCATTATAATTGCCTTAGAAACCCCAATTCTAAAATGTTTAATAAGTTAGGTCCCGACACGGGATTTGACTGTATCGGGCCCAACAACGGCGCCGCAAAGGTGGCAAAGCTTTTAGATGCGCTTTACAGCAGCGACTGTCTACCCCGCACAATTCTTTATAGTCTTGATGCGGCAGACAACGCTTTCCTTGACACGATTATCGGCGCATTCCAAGGCACCGAAATTGCAGGAAAATTGCAACACGGCTCGGCTTGGTGGTTTAACGATAATAAACAAGGTATGCGCGACCAGATGGTCTCCCTGGCAAATTTAAGTCTGCTTGGCAACTTTATTGGTATGCTTACCGACTCCCGCAGCTTTTTAAGCTATACCCGACACGAATATTTCAGAAGAATTCTTTGCGATTTAATCGGTGGATGGGTTGAAAACGGCGAATATCCCGATAATTTAGATTTAACGGGTAAAATTGTTCAGGACATTAGCGCTAACAACGCGCTTAGATATTTCGGCTTGGAGGTTAAATAAAATGGATATAAAGCTTTCATTCCGCTGGTATGGCGAAGATGACCCCATTTCCCTTGAGTACATTTCTCAAATCCCCGGTATGCGCAGTATTGTTTCTGCGGTTTATGATGTTAAGCCAGGTGAGGTTTGGCCTGAAGAGAGCATCAAAAAGTTAAAGGATTCCTGTGAAAAGCACGGTCTTGTTTTTGATGTTGTTGAATCTATTCCCGTTCATGAGGACATTAAGTTAGGCCGCGGAAACGTTGATAAGCTTTTGGAGGTTTACTGCGAAAACATCCGCCGCTGTGCAAAATACGGTGTTAAATGTGTAACCTACAACTTTATGCCGGTTTTTGACTGGACCAGAACCCAGCTTGACAAAAAAGCCCCCGACGGTTCAACAAGCCTTGTTATGTATTGGGACCAAATGAGAGGTCTTGACCCGCTAAAAGATGACATTCATCTCCCCGGTTGGGATTCGAGCTACTCTCAGGAGGAGGTTCGCGAGCTTATTACCGCTTATGGTGAAATAGGTGAAGAAGGGCTTTGGAAAAATCTTGAAAAATTTCTTAAAAAGGTTATTCCCGTTGCCGAGGAGTGCGGTGTAAAAATGGCAATTCATCCCGATGACCCGCCATATCCCATTTTCGGTTTGCCTAGAATTATCACCTGTGAAGCAAACCTTGACCGCTTCTTAAAGCTGGTTGACTCCCCTGCTAACACACTTTGTCTTTGTACAGGCAGTCTTGGTTGCGCAAAAACAAATGATATTCCTAAAATGGTTAGGAAGTATGCCGAAATGGACCGCATTGGTTTTATGCACATCAGAAATGTGAAGGTTATGGATGATGGCTCATTTGAGGAACGCGCACACCTTTCCTCCTGCGGCAGCCTTGATATTTATGAAATCGTTAAGGCTCTTACCGATAATAATTTCAGTGGTTATGTTCGCCCTGACCACGGCAGAATGATTTGGGGAGAGACCGGTAAACCAGGCTACGGTCTTTTTGACAGAGCGCTGGGCGCTGCCTACATTAACGGTTTATTTGAAGCCGCTGAAAAAGCAAGATAGGAGTTAATCAAATGAAAAAGAATGTTTTAAACACCGATTTAACCGGCAAGGTTGCCGTTGTGACGGGTGCAGGCGGCGTTCTTTGCAGTCATTTTGCAAAGGTTATGGCCAGGGCAGGCGCCAAGGTTGCGCTTCTTGATTTAAACGAAGCCGCAGCGCAAGGCTATGCAGATGAAATCGTTGCCGAGGGTGGCGTTGCCAAGGCTTATGGTTGTAACGTTCTCGACAAAGCAATTTGCGAGGAGGTTGCAAACAAAGTTATGGCCGATTTCGGTCCCTGCGACATTTTAATTAACGGCGCAGGCGGAAACAACCCCAAAGCCACAACCGATAAGGAATATTTTGAAATCGGCGATATTGATGCCGATACAAAAAGTTTCTTTGATTTAGATGCTGACGGCGTTGGATTTGTATTTAATCTTAATTTCCTCGGCACCCTTATTCCCACACAGGCTTTTGCAAAGCAAATGGTTGGCAGAAGCGGTTGCAATATTCTTAACATTTCTTCAATGAACGCCTACACCCCTCTCACTAAAATTCCTGCCTATTCAGGCGCAAAAGCCGCAATTTCAAACTTTACACAGTGGCTTGCCGTTCATTTTTCAAAGGTCGGTATTCGTGTTAATGCCATTGCCCCCGGCTTTTTCTCAACAAAACAGAATGCAAAACTTCTCTTTAATGAGGATGGGACGCCTACTGCCAGAACAGGTAAAATTCTTGCCGCAACTCCTATGGGCCGTTTTGGCGAAAGTGAGGAACTTGAAGGTGGTTTGCTTTTCCTTGTAAATGAAGAAGCGGCAGGCTTTATCACAGGTGTTGTGCTTCCCATTGATGGCGGATTTTCAGCCTATTCAGGCGTATAATTATATATTAAAGGAGAAAAATAAAATGGCTAAAATTGTTACTTTTGGTGAAATTATGCTTCGTTTGGCACCAAACGGTTATTACCGTTTCTTCCAAAACGACCAAATGCAGGCAACCTTCGGCGGCGGTGAAGCTAATGTTGCTGTTTCCCTCGCTAATTATGGTATGGATTCCGTTTATGTTACAAAGCTTCCCGACCACGCTATCGGTCAGGCTGCCGTTAATTCCCTTCGTTATTTCGGCGTTGACACCTCTAAAATCGTTCGCGGCGGAGACAGAGTTGGTATTTACTACCTTGAAAAAGGCGCTTCACAGCGTGGCTCGGTTTGTATTTATGACCGCGCTCATTCCTCTATTCAGGAAGCCTCCCCTGCCGATTTTGACTGGGACATCATTTTTGATGGCGCTGATTGGTTCCATTTTACGGGCATCACCCCTGCTCTCGGCGGAAATCTTGTTGAAATTTGTAAACAGGCTTGTATCGCCGCAAAGGCAAAGGGCGTTAAAATCTCCTGCGATTTAAACTATCGCGGCAAACTCTGGACCAGAACTGAGGCCAGAGAGGCAATGAGTGAACTTTGTAAATACGTTGATGTTTGTATCTCTAACGAAGAAGATGCAAAGGATGTATTCGGTATTGAAGCCGAGGACACCGATATCTACGGCGGTAAGCTCAACCACGATGGTTATAAAAGCGTTGCAAAACAGCTTGCCGATAAATTCGGTTTTGAAAAGGTTGCCATTACTCTCCGCACCTCTATTTCGGCGAGTGATAACGACTGGGCAGGTATGCTTTATGATGGCGAAAACTACTGCTTCTCCAAAACCTATCATTTAAGAATTGTTGACCGCGTTGGCGGTGGCGATTCCTTTGGCGGCGGCCTTATTTACGCTCTTTTAAACGGCAAAAACACTCAAGAGGCAATTGAGTTTGCCGTTGCGGCATCTGCCCTTAAACATTCGATTGAAGGCGACTACAACCGCGTTGGCGTGAAAGAAATCGAAAAGCTTGCAGGCGGCGATGGTTCGGGACGGGTTCAAAGATAATCTTAAATATATAACTTAAAAGACACCTCGTTTTGAGGTGTCTTTTTTACCAACGGATAAATGATGTTGCGAGAAAACTCGCAAACGATGTTGTGTCTTAAGGACACAAACACAAAAAGAAAGACACGATTTTCATCGTGTCTTTCTTTTTGGTGGAGGCGGCGGGAATCGAACCCGCGTCCAAAAATCTCGCTATACAGACATCTCCGAGCGCAGACATTTCTTTACATTCCCTCGTTTAGCCGTTAAATGTCAAACTGCTAAATTTAGTATCTCAAAATCGTGACAGGGGCCAGAGAACTCCCCCGTTCATGTTCACCGCTAAATGACGCTCCGTTCTCGGTCGCGGTCTTCCGAGGCGGAACGGCCGCCTTTAATTAGGCAGCAAGTGCAACTTTATTGTTGTCAGTTAATTTTAAAAATTGCAGATTTTATAGCGGTTCTGCACCGCTGCTCGCTTTCCATACTTTAAAATCCCTGTCGAAACCTTTACGCCCCCATATTTATTTTATCTTGACTGCTCTTTTAAGGCTCGCTGAATATTTCTGTCAGCATCACGCTTTGCAGCAGTTGCGCGCTTATCATAAAGTTTTTTGCCGCGGCAAACACCAAGCTGAACTTTTACAAGAGAACCTTTGAAATAAATCGACAAAGGAATCAGCGTCAGACCCTGTTGCTGTTTAACAAGACCGAAAAGGCGCATTATTTCTCTCTTGTGAAGCAAAAGTTTGCGCTCGCGTGTGGGTTGCTTATTAAAAATGTTTCCCTTTTCATAAGGACTTATGTGCATTTGTTTAACAAGCATTTCGCCCTCTTCAACAGCGCACCAGGCATCCTTTAAATTAACACCGCCAAGTCTTATGGACTTGATTTCGGTACCCGATAAAACGATGCCCGCTTCAATGCTTTCCTCAACAAAATAGTCATGAAAGGCCTTTTTGTTGGTGGCAACCGTTTTTAAATTTTCACTCATAGACCCTTCACTCCTTTTAATTTAGTGGAAAATAATTATATAAAAGAATAATAGTTTTGTCAAGGGGAACATTGTAGTAAAAAAGACCAAGCCTTAAGACTTGGTCTTTG
>JAZSBX010000060.1:0-3076 GCA_045602605.1 Acutalibacteraceae bacterium | reverse complement strand
GCCACCGAGTAAAATAACGATATCTCCCGGGGCCGGAACCTCGCGCCTTACGTTTTCGGCAGGAGCCGCGGCAATAACCGCGCCGATTTCCATACGCTTTGCGGCATAACCGGGGTGATAAACTTCATCAACAATGCCCGTTGCAAGACCAATTTGGTTACCGTAAGAGGAATAACCTGCCGCAGCGGTTGTAACGATTTTTCTTTGGGGCAGTTTGCCCTTAATGGTTTCGCTGACAGGCTTTAAGGGGTCGGCTGCACCTGTAACGCGCATTGCGCCGTAAACATAAGCACGGCCCGAAAGAGGGTCACGGATAGCACCGCCAATACAGGTTGCGGCACCACCGAAGGGTTCAATTTCAGTAGGATGGTTGTGGGTTTCGTTTTTAAAGAGCAAAAGCCAGGGTTCCTTAACACCGTCAACCTCAACATCCATTTTAACGGTGCAGGCGTTGATTTCTTCCGATTCATCAAGCTTATCAAGTTTTCCGTTTGCCCTTAAATGTTTAACGGCAATGGTTGCAAGGTCCATAAGGCAAATGGGCTTTGTTCTGCCAAGTTCTTTTCTCACTGCAATATAATCGTTGTATGCGCCTTGGAGAAGTTCATCCTCAAAAGTAACATCGTCAATAACCGTCAAGAAGGTGGTATGGCGGCAGTGGTCCGACCAATATGTATCAATCATACGGATTTCGGTGACGGTGGGGTCTCTATGCTCGGATTTAAAATAATCCTGGCAGAAAGCAATATCATCGGCATCCATTGCAAGACCGTATTCCTTAACAAAGGCTTCAAGACCTGCGCGGTCTAAACCGATAAAACCATCAAGAGTTTTAACGGTTGTGGGAATTTCATAATTAGCCTTTAAAGTATCGTATTTTTCCATTGCGGCTTCTCGGGCCTCAACTGGGTTAATAACGTATTTTTTAATTTCGGCAATTTCCGAATCACTTAAATCGCCGTAGAGCGCATAAACCTTTGCAGAGCGAACCGTGGGGCGTTCCCCTTGGGAGATAATCTGAATGCACTGCGCGGCAGAATCGGCGCGCTGGTCAAACTGACCGGGCAAAAACTCAACGGCAAAAACGGTGGCGCCATCAAGAGAAATCTCTTTGCTTGCAACATCAAGTTGGGGCTCGGAGAAAACCGTTTTAACAGCGTAATCAAAAAGCTCTTCGGTGATGTTTTCGGCATCATAACGGTTAATGATGCGAACATCCTTAAGCGAAGTGATACCAAGGAGTGTGTTGGCATCGTTCAAAAGCGCCTTGGCTTCATTTGCAAGTTCTTTTTTCTTTTCAACAAAAATGCGATATACCATTTTAACTATTTCTCCTCCAAAGCTTTAAGTGCGCGATTTCCAATGTCGTTGCGATAATAAGCATTTTCAAACTCAATATCTTTTACCTTTTCGTATGCACCGCTGATTGCGGTTTTTAAATCATCGGCAATGGCGGTGACACCCAGCACTCGGCCCCCGTTTGTTACAAGCTTGCCGTCTTTTGTGGCGGCGCCTGCAACAAAGGTGTCATTTTTAACCGATTCGCCTATTTTAAGTTCATATCCTTTTTCATAAGTTTCGGGATAGCCCTTTGATGCCATAATAACACAGCAAGCACTCTTATTGCTGAACTCAACGGCTGTATCCTTTAAGGTGCCGTTTGATACTGCTGTCATAACGGTTAGAAGGTCGGTTTTTAAAAGTGGCAAAACAACCTGTGTTTCGGGGTCACCGAAACGGCAGTTATATTCAATAACCTTAGGGCCATTCGGGGTGAGCATAAGGCCGAAATAAAGACAGCCCTTAAAGGTTCTGCCCTCTTTGTTCATTGCATCCATTGTGGGCAGGAAAATTGTTTTCATACATTCATCGGCAATATCGGTAGTGTAATAAGGATTTGGGGCAACGGTACCCATACCGCCTGTGTTAAGGCCGGTGTCGTTATCCCCTGCTCTTTTATGGTCCATTGAAGATACCATAGGAACAAGAGTTTCACCATCGGTAAAGGCGAGCACCGAAACTTCGGGACCCGTTAAAAACTCCTCGATAACAATGTTATCACCGCTTTTACCAAAGACTTTGTCTTCCATTATAGAACGAACGGCATCCTTTGCTTCATCCCTTGTCATAGCGATGATAACGCCCTTACCGAGGGCAAGTCCATCAGCCTTAATAACGGTGGGAATAGGCGCCGTTTCAAGATATTTAAGCGCCTCATTCATATCGTTAAAAACTTCGTATGCCGCTGTGGGAATGGAATATTTTTTCATAAGGTTTTTTGAAAAGACCTTACTACCCTCAATAATTGCCGCGTTGGCCTTGGGACCAAAGCAAGGAATTCCCTTTGCTTCTAGTGCATCAACTGCGCCCAGCACAAGGGGGTCATCTGGTGCAACAACGGCATAGTCAATTTTGTTATCAACAGCAAATTCAACAATTTTTTCAATTTCCTTTGCGCCAATGTTAACACAGGTGGCATCTTCGCTCATACCTGCATTACCGGGCAAAGCAAAAATCTCCTGAACTTCACTGTTTTCTTTAATTTTTTTAATTATGGCGTGCTCTCTGCCGCCGCCGCCTACAACTAAAACCTTCATTTAAAAATCTCCAAAAATTAGTGGTGGAAAAGTCTCATTCCAGTGAATGCCATTGACATTCCATACTTATTACAACACTCAATAACGATATCATCACGAATAGAACCGCCGGGCTCTGCAATGTAGGAAACGCCGCTTTTTTTGGCTCTTTCAATGTTGTCATCAAAGGGGAAGAAAGCATCGGAACCCAGCGCAACGCCTGTAATGGTGTCAAGGTAAGCTCTCTGCTCTGAAAGTGTAAAGGGTTCGGGCTGTTTGGTGAAATATTTTTGCCAATTACCGTCAGCGCAAACATCCTCTTCGTTTTGGTTAATGTATCCGTCAATAACATTATCCCTGTCGGGTCGGCCGAGGGTATCCTTAAAGGGCAGGTTTAAAACCTTATCGTGCTGGCGAAGCTGCCAGGTGTCAGCCTTGCCGCCTGCAAGTCGGGTGCAATGAACACGGGACTGCTGACCTGCGCCTACACCGATTGCCTG
>JAZSBX010000059.1:0-2357 GCA_045602605.1 Acutalibacteraceae bacterium | reverse complement strand
CTGTGTTGCCGTTGATAACCTTTTTGGTGATGACATTCTCGGCAGCCTTGCAGGTGATGACACCATTTTTATAATTACCCGTGATACCGAAAAGGCCACCAGGCTTGTGGCAAAGTTAAAAAATTTATTGTAATTTTGGCGGTGTGATATGTTAAAATATCTGCATATTGAGAATATTGCGGTTATTGAACAATCAAATATTGATTTCACAAATGGTTTCAATCTGTTAACCGGTGAAACAGGTGCAGGTAAATCCATTATTATTGATGCCATAAACGCGGTGCTGGGTGAACGCACCTCAAAGGAGCTTATTCGAAACGGCGCCGAAAAGGCCACCGTTTGCGCCCAGTTTGACAATTTAACCCAAGAGGTCATAAACGCCCTTTCGGAAAACGGCCTTTCCCCCGATGAGAATGGAGAGCTTTACATATCCCGTGTTTTATCATTAGAAGGTAAAGGTAGCATTAAAATTAACGGGATTCCCGTAACGGCTACGGTTTTAAAGGAAATCGGCAAACTGCTTATCACCATTCACGGTCAGCACGATAACCAGAATCTTTTAAATTCGGATATGCACGTTTTTTATGTTGACCGTGTTGCCGAGAATGAAAAACTTTTGCAGGATTACCTTCAGGAATATAAACTGTTTAAGGAAATAAGAAAAGAAATAGCAGGCCTTGAAACCGATGAGGATGAAAAGGCGCGAAAGACCGACTATCTTAAATTCCAGATAAACGAGCTTGAAGCCGCAAATATAAGGGTCGGCGAACTTGATGAGTTAAAGGAAAAAATCGCCATTGCAAGAAGTTTTGAGCACAATTTAAAGCTTTTAAACAAAGCCGTTGCTACGCTTAGCGGCAGTGAAGGGGAGAACGGCGTTATCGATGGGGTAGATTCGGTTAAAAATCTGCTTTTCTCCACAAAACTTAAAGAATATGATGAGGACATTCGCTCCCTTGAGGAAACATTACTTAAAATACGTGACATAGCCTCACATATTGAGAATTTTATTTCAAACGATGAATTCAGCAGTGAAAACCTTGATAAAATGACCGAAAGGCTTGATTTACTCCGCCGTGTTATGTTAAAATACGGGGACAGCGAGGAAAAACTGCTTGAAACCTTGTGTGGTGCAAGAGCCGAACTTGATAAAATCACATTTTCCGATGAGCGAATTGAGGAGCTTGAGGAAAAACTTTGCGAGTCTCAGGAACGGCTTATTGAAAAGGCAAATGCCCTCACCGCTTCAAGGCAAAAAGCGGCAAAGGGCTTTGAGAAAAAGGTTTGCGAAATTCTCGCTTATCTCAATATGCCCGATGTTAAATTTGTGGTTGAATTCAAAAAGGGAAAATACACACGGTTTGGCTGTGATGAAGTTCAGTTTTTAATAAGCGCCAATGCAGGTGAAAATGCAAAGCCTCTTTCAAAAATTGCCTCGGGCGGTGAACTTTCCCGCGTTATGCTGGCAATTCAAAATGTGCTGCTTGATAAAAATGAGGTTCCCACCCTTATTTTTGATGAAATTGATGCAGGCATCAGCGGTCGCGCCGCTGATAAGGTGGGCAACGTTTTAAAGAACGTTGCAGGCAGTCATCAGGTTATCTGCATAACCCATTTAGCGCAAATTGCCGCCAACGCCGACACCCATTTCCTCATTGAAAAAAGTACAAGCGGCGGCAGAACCTTCACCAGCCTCACAAAACTCGATTATGAGGGAAGAATTCACGAACTTGCCCGAATTATGTCGGGCGCCGATATAACCGAAAATATGTATAATTCCGCTAAGGAATTGTTAGATAGGAGAAGTTAAAATGAAAATTTATGAAGAACTTGTTGCCAGAGGACTTATTGCCCAGGTAACCGATGAAGCAGAAATCAGAGAGCTTGTCAATGCAGGTAAAGCGGTTTTTTATATTGGCTTTGACCCCACCGCTGATAGCCTTCACGTAGGCCATTTTATGGCTCTTTGCCTTATGAAGCGCCTTCAAATGGCAGGCAACCGCCCCATTGCACTTATCGGCGGCGGCACGGGATACATCGGTGACCCATCGGGCAGAAGTGACCTTAGAACAATGATGACCCCCGAAATGATTCAGCACAACTGCGACTGCTTTAAGGAGCAAATGTCAAAGTTCATTGAGTTTGGCGAGGGCAAGGCTCAAATGGTTAACAACGCCGGCTGGCTTTTAAAGCTTAACTACATTGATGTTCTCCGTGAGGTTGGCGCCTGTTTCTCGGTTAACAATATGCTTCGCGCCGAGTGCTACAAGCAGAGAATGGAAAAGGGCCTTTCATTCCTTGAGTTTAACTATATGATTATGCAAAGCTATGACTTTTATCACCTTTATAAGGAGTAT
>JAZSBX010000058.1:0-9581 GCA_045602605.1 Acutalibacteraceae bacterium | reverse complement strand
TTTTTGCGGTTGTCCTGCTGTTTTTGCTTTTAAGTACCGCCATAAACTGGCCCTCGCCCCTGCCTTTGTGGGGATAAAATCGGCGGGCATAATGAATATTCTCGGTTTCACAGCCTGAAAACTTAATGCCGTCAGCGGTGGCTTCAACAACTTCGCTTTTGGGCCTTACCAAACAGAATTCGGGGTGGGCCTTTAAAAAGCTGTCCACCACCATTTCGTTCTCCTCTAAAGAAAATGTGCAGGTGGCGTAAATTATTGTTCCGCCATCTTTCAAAAGCCTTACGGCATTTCCTAAAATTTCAGCCTGCCTTGCGGCGCATTTTAAAACGTTTTCCTCGCTCCATTCACTGACTGCCGCCGCTTCTTTTCTAAACATTCCCTCCCCCGAACAAGGGGCATCCACCATAATAAGGTCAAAGGTTTTCGGGAATGTTTTTGCGAGAAATGCCGTGTCAGCACAGGTTACCACCGCGTTTTTGATGCCTAATCTTTCAATATTGCCGCTTAAAATCTTGCACCTTGATGCAATGATTTCATTGGAAACAAGCACGCCGTTTTTGTAAAGCTTGTTTGCAATTTGAGTGCTTTTGCCACCAGGGGCGGCGCACATATCAAGCACCCACCAATCGGGGTCAATTTCAACACATTTAGCAGGTGCCATTGCCGCAGGCTCCTGAATATAAACAAGCCCTGCGTGGTGGTAAGGATGGTTTCCAACCTTATCGTACTTAAGATAAAATCCGTTTTCAACATAAGGAATTTTTTCGCTGCCAAAAGGATTTATTTTCTCAAATTCTTTGAGGGAAATTTTATTTGTGTTAACCCTGAATGCACGGCAAGGCTCTGCGTTTAGTGCATTTTTGTAGCACTCAAACTCTTCCCCTAAAATGCGGGTCATTCTTTTTTCAAAATCTTCGGGGAGTTTAATCATTTTCCACCATCATTTCTGCATAGAGCATACACATTGAAACCGCCGTTATTGCGGCCGTTTCGGTGCGAAGAATTCGTTTGCCGAGAGAAATTGTTTTAGCTCCCGCCTGCTTTAGCGCCTCAATTTCTGCATCATTAAAACCGCCCTCGGGACCAATGAGCAGGCCAACTGACATACCCTTTTTAATTTCGCTAAGGCATTGTTTTGTGGATAAAATTCCGTCCTCATTTTCATAAGGCACTAAAAATAAATCGGTATCTTTCACCCGCCTTAAAACATCATTAAAGGAGGAAATTTTGCTGATTTCAGGCACAAAGTTGCACTTGCTCTGTTTTGCGGCGGCCTCACTTATTGCCTGCCAGCGGTTTCGCTTTGACTCCTTCTTCTTTTCTTCAATTTTGACAACACAGTTTTTCATTTCGGTGGGCACAATTTCGCTAACGCCAAGCTCCACGGTTTTTTGAATGATAAGCTCCATTTTATCCCCTTTGGGAAGGCCTTGGAACAAAATGATGTTAATGGGCAGCGTTGTATCATTACAATTTTCCTCTAAAATTTCGGCGACAAGGCTATCTAAACCAAACTCCTTAAGGGCGCACAAATGGCTTTGACCTTTGCAGCTTACAAAAAACTTATCTGCCTTATTCATTCGCAGGACATTTTTGATATGGTTAAAATCTTTTCCCGAAATGATAAAGGTATTTCCTGTTTTGTTCTCATCACTAACAAAAAAATTAAACACTTTTTTATTCCCCTTAAAATGTAAAAGAGACCGAACTTTAAAAAACGGTCTCTTTAAATTTAAATCCTAAAAAGATAGACCTGCCATAAGAAAAATAAACGCAAAATAGAGCACGTACAAAAGAACTGCACCAACAACCGATGCAATAATGCCTATAATGGCGCCGATACCTGCCTTTTTGGCATTTTTAGGCTGTGTATCGTTAAGAACAGCCCAAAGAATAAAGCCTGCCAAAGGCACAAAAAAGCCGAGGAAACCCCAACCGATGCTTCCCGTATCTTTAGCGGAATTGTGTGCATTTTTAACTTCACAGCCGCAACCAAGGCAAACTGCCGCCTTATCATCAATTTCTCTTCCGCAATTGGTACAAAACACTAGAAAACCTCCCATAAAAAAAGCCCTTGTAAAAAAACTTACAAGGGCGAGTTTAAGCAAAACTTAGAATGCTTTGTCAGGGTCAACAACATATTTATCCGTAAGGATTTTAATGAAGTCGATAAGAGCAAGGATGCTGCCTATACCACAGCAAATGGAAAGAACGATTTTAACAATGCCCTTCTTGGTTTCGCCCATCATAAAGTTGTGAATGCCAAGACCGCCAAGGAAGAAGCAGATAAGTGCCATAACGATTTTATCTTTACCGTTTAAGTACTCACCGTTACCTGCTTTAATAGCAACACCGCAGTTAAGGCAAACAGCCGCATTTGCAGCAACCTCTTTACCGCAGTTAGCACAAAAAGCGTTGCCTTCGCCGGTCTTAACACCGCATTTAAGGCAGATAGCCTGGTTATCATTCATAACTTCGCCACAATTTTTACAATACATAATACATTCCCCTATCTGCGTTTTTAACGCTTTTTAGTTGTTATAATTATAACATAGCGCTACATATTGTGTCAACAAAAATTTCTCTTTTTCGACACCTAAAAAGCCCAATTTAAAAGGAAGCCGATGCCGATTAAAAGGAGTACTGTAATATTTATGATTTTATTCTTGAAAACTTTACCATCGAATAAAAAATAAAGTACTAAAATTGGTAGTGACCAAAACATTTTGTGGTAAGAAAAAGCCGAAACAAAATCAAGCTTAATTGCTGAAAGTAATGCCCTTGTCATTCCGCAACCGATACACTCTATGTTAAACAATGCTTTAAAAATGCAAGGTGCCTTAAAAACCCAAAGAATGATTGCAACGACTAAAACAGTGGCAATGGCCACTAGTTTATCTTTTAAATTCGTAATTTTCAAAACCGCCACCACCTCACCTTTCTACAATGGTTTTTTTACATTAAAAAATTAGGAAAATATTGTATCACAAGCAGCAAAATTACAGCGTGAAGAAGAATTATCAGTGGCAATCCCACCATAAAGCGTTTGTGCTTTGTTTTATGGCGGATAGCAAGCATTGTAAGGTACATAAGCGTAGCGCCGCCAAGAAACGATATGGTGAACAGCGTTTTTTCGCTTATCCTATGTTTTTTGCGGACAGCCCTTCCCTTATCGGCAATGCAAACAACTGCCGATAAAAGGTTTATGGCTATTATGAACACTAAAATAGGATTTTTCAAAATAAACTCCATTTTTTATCTCCTTTTGTTCCTTACAAACATAATAACATAATATTTCGAAAAACGGAAGAATTATTGACACGTTTAACCGTTTTGGTTATTATAAAATAAGTAAAGACTAAAAATTAACACCGATTGCGCAAATGCAAGAGGTGAAATATTAGTTCGGAGGTTGAAAGCGAATGAACATTGCAGTTATAACGGGCGCATCATCGGGTCTTGGAAAATTTTATGTTGATGCAATAGCCAAGGAAAACTATGATGAAATTTGGATTATTGCAAGAAGAAAAGAAATTTTAGAAGAAATTGCCGATAGCAATAAAAAAATCAAGGCTTTACCCCTTGATTTAACAAAAGATGCCGACCTAGAAACCTACAAAAACGAACTTCAAAACTCAAACGCCAACGTTAAACTTCTTGTTAATAACGCAGGCTTCGGCAAGCTCGGTGATTTTGACTCAATGGCTCAAAAAGATTGCGGCGGTATGATTGATTTAAACTGCAAGGCTTTAACCGTTTTCACAAACATTTCTTTACCGTTTATGAAAGAGAAATCCGAAATCATTAACGTTTGTTCCATTGCCGCCTTTGCGCCCAATCCCCGAATGGCGGTTTACAGTTCAACCAAGGCTTACGTTTTCAGTTTCTCAAAAGCCCTTCGCGAAGAACTTAAAAAACGCAAAATTAACGTTATGGCGGTGTGCCCAGGCCCTATGGACACCGAGTTTTTATCCCTTGCAGACATTAAGCCGGGCACAAGCCGAACCTTCGACACTCTCCCCCGCGTAAACCCTGAAAAAATCGCTTATAAATCACTCAAAAAATCAAAAAAAGGCAAAGCGGTTTACACCGAAAGCCCATTTTACAAGCTTTATAGAATTCTCGGCAAGCTTCTCCCCCATAATTTTGTAATGAAAATGTCAAAAACCTAAAACAAAAAGGACGGAACTTGAGTTCCGCACTTTTTGTTTTTACATATTCACATAAAGCAGTTCGCCGTTGCCCCTTAAACTGCACTTAACGCCTGCTGGAACGAAAACCGTTTTTCCCTTTGAAAGGACAAGTTCTTCGTTATCCCATTTAAGGGTAGCCTCGCCCGCAAGGCACAAAAGGCTTACAAAACTATCGTTTTGCAAAACGGTCATTTCTCCGTTTAACTTAACCGATTTTGCGGTGAACAAATCGCATTGGGCCAAAAGGCGTGTGGTTTTGTTCTCATCACTTATAACTTGGCCAACCTGACCGTAAGGCACGGTTGGAATTTCGCATTTGGTTACATCAATGGCTTTTTGCACGTGAAGTTCGCGGGGTTTACCATCGGCGCCAAGTCTGCCGTAATCGGAAACGCGGTATGTAGAATTGGAGTTTTGCTGAACTTCGGCAATTAAAATTCCATCGCCAATGGCGTGGAGTGTACCTGCAGGGATAAAGAAAACATCGCCCTTGCTAACGGGTACAAAATTGCAAACATCGGTTAACGTGTTATCCTCAATGCGCCTTTTAAATTCATCACGAGAAATGTTTTCGGTAAAGCCGTAAATCAGCTTTGCATCCTTTTCACAGTCAACAACATACCACATTTCGGTTTTACCGAACTCGCCCTCGTTTTTAAGGGCGTATTCATCATCAGGGTGAACCTGAACAGACAGTTTTTGCTTTGCATCAATAAGTTTAATAAGAATGGGGAAATCCTTAAAAGCGGCGCCCTTTTCGCCAACCGCTTTGCTTCCCCAAAGCTCTATTACCTCGGGCAAGGTTTTACCCTTAAGCTCTCCGTTTTCTACCACACCGGCGCCATCCTTATGGCAGGAAAGCATCCAGCCCTCGGCGGCAATTTCGGCTTTGGTTTCAAGGCCAAACTCTGTTTTCAGTCTTGTGCCGCCCCAAAGGTAATCCTTAACGGCAGGTTTTAACATTAGTGGATACATAATTTTCTCTCCTTTACAAAACTTTATATCCCGCATCGGTAACGGTTTTAATTATAGCGCTGTCATCGGCGTTGTCTTTTAATGTGAGTTTTGCCTTGCCTGTTTTATGGGAAACCTCGGCGGTTTCAACGAATGGCAACGCCTCAAGAAGGCTTTTAACCCTTGCTTCGCAGTGGGGACACATCATACCTTCGATTTTATAGGTCTTTTCCATTTTCTTTGTTTCCTTTCGGGGTTTAGTTTCGCTTTTAAAAAAATTCAGTCTTAAAGCGTTTGTAACAACGCAAAAACTTGAAAGACTCATTGCCGCCGCGCCAAGCATTGGGGTAAGCGCAATGCCAAAAGGCACCAGCACACCTGCGGCAACGGGAATGCCCACGCAGTTGTAGAAAAACGCCCAAAACAAATTTTCTTTAATGTTTTTAATGGTCTTGCGGCTAAGCTTGACCGCCGCCGAAACATCACTCAAGCGGCTTTTAACAAGAACCACATCGGCCGCATCAAGGGCAACATCGGCACCTGCCCCTATGGCAACACCCACATCGGCTGATGTAAGCGCCAAAGCATCGTTAATGCCGTCACCCACCATTGCGGTTTTGCCCTTTTCTTTATATTCACGGACAATTCTTTCCTTGTCCTGCGGCATAACGCCTGCATAGATTTTATTAACGCCAACGCTTTCTCCGATTGCCTTGGCGGTTTTTTCGTTATCGCCCGTGAGCATTACAACCTGAATATCCATTTTTTGAAGCTGCAAAACGGTTTCGCGGCTTTCCTCTTTTATCACATCGGCAACGGCAATAAAACCCAGCAGGGTTTTATCCTTGGCAAAATAAAGCACCGTTTTCCCCGTGTTAAGCAGTTTATTGGCTTGCTCCGATACACTTTCGGGAATTTCAGTAAATTCACCGAGAAACTTTGCGCTGCCGCCAAAAACCTTTTGGCCATCAATTTTACCCACAACGCCGTTTCCGGGGGCGGCGGTGAAATTTTCAATGTCTTTTAGCGCAACCGACCTTCTTTTGCAAAAATCAACCACCGCTTTACCCAGCGGATGCTCGCTCAACCTTTCAAGGCTGTAAGCAATTTCCAAAAGTTCTTTTTCATCGGCTTTGGCCACAACATCGGTAACCTTAGGCTCACCCTTTGTTATGGTACCCGTTTTATCAAGCAACACGGTTTTGACCTTGCCCAGCGTTTCAAGGCTGACGGCCGTTTTAAAGAGAATGCCATCTTTAGCACCTCTGCCACTTGCAACCATAATTGCAACGGGTGTTGCAAGGCCCAGCGCGCAAGGGCAAGAAATAACAAGCACCGAAATTGCGCGGGACAAAACAAAGCCTGCGCTTTCCCCTAAAATTATCCAAACAATGGCGGTGATGACCGCAATTATAATTACAACGGGAACGAAAAACCCTGAAACCTTGTCGGCATAACGCGCAATAGGGGCCTTTGTAGCGGCGGCATCGCTGACCATTTTAATTATTTGAGAAATGGTGGTGTCCTCGCCTACCTTTGTTGCACGGCAGGTTAAAAAGCCCGATTTATTAAGGGTAGCGCCGTAAACGCTGTCGCCCTCGCGTTTATCAACGGGAATGCTCTCCCCTGTCAGCGCCGATTCATCAACAGCGCTAACACCCGAAATAACGGTTGCATCAACGGGAAAGGCCTCCCCTGGGCGCACCACAAAAACATCGCCGATTTTAACGCTTTCGGCAGGAACAACCCTTTCCTCGCCGCCAACCAGCACGGTGGCGGTTTTGGGACTTAAATTCATAAGTCCTTTTAATGCATCGGTGGTTTTGCCCTTTGCTCTTGCTTCAAGCATTTTTCCAACCGTTATAAGGGTTAAAATCATTGCGGAGGATTCAAAGTACAAATCGTGCATAAGGTGTGCCTGATGGGATAAATCAGCCGCCGCCATTTGCAAAAGCACAAAAAGGCTGTAAATAAATGCCGCTGATGAACCGCAGGCAACCAGTGTGTCCATATTAAACGAGAGTTTTAAAAGCCCCCTAAAACCGTTTATAAAAAAGTGCCTGTTTATCACACCCACTGCTACGGTTAAAACCATTTGTATAACGGTTTGAGCAAGATAGTTTTCCACAAGAAAGGATGGCAACGGCCAGCCCCACATTGTGTGGCCCATTGAGAGATACATCAAAACACAAAGGAGAATTGCCGATAAAACAAGCCTTTGCTTCATTGACCTTTCTTTTTTGTGAATTTTCTCCTCATCGCTGTTTGAGGGAATGCTTTGCGTGACCTTTTCGGTAGCCCCGTAACCGGCGCTTGTAACCGCCGCAATAATTTCATCGGCTTCGGCGCTGCCCTCAACGCTCATTATAGAGGTAAGCAGGTTAACCGAACAGCTTTCAACACCTTTAAGCTTTGAAACTGTCTTCTGGACCCTTGCGCTGCAGGCGGCGCAACTCATTCCCGTAACAATAAATTGCTTCATTCTTCACTCCAAACAAATTAAACGCCCTTAAAATTCATTCAAGGGCGTTTGATTTTTTACTTTGCGTAATCGGTCACGCGGTTTTCTCTTATAAGATTAACCTTAATCTGACCGGGATATTCAAGTTCATTTTCAATGCGCTGTGCAATATCGTGGGCAATGAGAACCATATCATCATCGGAAACCTGCTCGGGCTTAACAACAATACGGATTTCTCTACCTGCCTGAATAGCAAAGGAGCGCTCAACGCCCGTGAAAGAATTAGCAATTTCTTCAAGCTTTTCAAGACGCTTGATGTAGTTTTCAATATTTTCTCTTCTAGCCCCCGGGCGTGCAGCCGAGATGGCATCAGCCGCCTGAACAATGCAGGCAACGACTGTTTTTGCCTCAACCTCACCGTGGTGGGCGTGAATTGCGTGAACGATTGCTTCGCTTTCTCTATACTTTTTAGCGGCCTCAACACCAAGCTGAATGTGTGAACCTTCCTGCTCGTGGTCAAGAGCCTTACCAATGTCGTGGAGAAGACCTGCACGCTTTGCCTGACCTATATCGGCGCCCATTTCAGCGGCGATAAGACCTGCAATGTGGCAAACCTCTAATGAATGCTTTAGCACGTTCTGACCGTAACTTGTTCTGTAACGAAGTTTACCAAGCAAACGAACAAGCTCGGGGTGAAGGTTGTGAACACCCGATTCAATAAGCCCGCGCTCGCCCTCCTGCTTAATGGTTGCCTCAACCTGGGCGGTTGCTTTAGCAACGGTTTCTTCAATTCTTGCAGGATGAATACGGCCATCAAGAATTAACTTTTCAAGGGTTAAACGAGCGATTTCGCGGCGAATGGGGTCAAAGGAAGAAACTGTAATGGCTTCGGGTGTATCATCAATAATAAGGTCAACGCCCGTTGCAGTTTCAAGGGCGCGAATGTTACGGCCCTCACGACCGATAATGCGGCCCTTCATCTCATCGTTAGGCAGGTTGACAACCGAAACCGTAACCTCAGAGGAATGGTCGGCGGCGCAGCGCTGAATAGCGTGGCCGATGATTTCCCTAGCCAAACGGTCGGATTCATCCTTTGTCTTTTGCTCATAGTCCATAATCTTAACGGCCTTTTCGTGAGCAAGTTGTCCGTCAAGCACCGACAGCAAGTGTTCCTTTGCCTGTTCCTTTGAAAAACCGGAAATTCTTTCCAGCATTTCAAGCTGACTGCGTTTGATTTTCTCGCTTTCTTCAATTTTTTCTTCAATTTCTTTAGCGCGCTTTTGAAGCTTTTCCTCCTTGGCTTCAAGGTTTTCAATCTTTTTGTCAAGGGATTCTTCTTTTTGCTGGAGTCTGTGTTCCTGGCGCTGAACCTCACTGCGGCGTTCTCTTAAGTCGCGGTCGGTTTCCTGACGCATTTGGAAGATTTCATCCTTTGCTTCAATAAGCATTTCTTTTTTCTTGGTTTCGGCAGTTTTTATGGCATCGCCTAAAATTCTTTTAGCCTCGGCCTCGGCAGAGCCGATGGAAGCTTCAGCAGACTTGCGGCGGTAAAGTTGACCCACAGCAAATCCGATAATTGCAAGAACTAAGGCAATGGCGCCGAAGATTACATAAAACCAAATTGATTCTGGCATTCGAAAATGCACCTCCTATATAAAAATACGGTTTTTGGTAGAGCAGGCAAAAAGAAGATTAAAACGAGTGCGCCTGTTCCAAACGGGGACCGTAGTTTCTCCCCAATATTAAAAATTTTAGCATCAAATATATGAAATATATAAATAACATTAAAATTAAATAACCCAACGAGTTTATTTTACCACTACATTTATGTCGTGTCAAGATTTGAATGCCATATATAATGATATTTTTATGTAAATTATTGACAAATTTTGTTTTTTTTATTATACTAATGCTTGCAAACAATAGAAGAGTAAAAGTGCTAGCGTCAAGTGCCGTTTGGACGGGGAGTTGCC
>JAZSBX010000057.1:0-9735 GCA_045602605.1 Acutalibacteraceae bacterium | reverse complement strand
ATTAAAGTTTTGTATAAGGCTTACCTTAATTTAAAAACGAATTTACCCAAGGATTACGAGGAAATTTACAATCAAAACAAATTCTGGCTTGATGATTACGCTCTTTTTATGGCGATTAAGGATGCAAAGTGCGGCGCACCCTGGAACCTTTGGGAAAAAGACCTTAAAGAGCGAAACGAAAAAGCAATAGAAAAAGCAAAAATTGAGCACAAAGATAAAATTGATTTTTACATTGCTCTTAATTATTTCTTTACAAAACAGTGGTCAGCGCTTAAAAATTATGCAAACGAAAACGGAATTAAGATAATAGGGGATATGCCCATTTACGTTGCCTTTGACAGCGCCGATGTGTGGGCAAACCCCGAACAGTTCAGCCTTGATAAGAACCTAATGCCCAAATCCGTTGCAGGCTGTCCACCCGATGACTTTTGTGAGGACGGTCAGCTTTGGGGGAACCCCCTTTATAATTGGATAAAAATGAAAAGGGAAACAGAGCCCTATGGCTGGTGGTGCAAAAGAATTGCCCATAGTCTTAAAATTTATGATTTAATTCGCATTGACCATTTCAGAGGCTTTGAGGCTTACTACTCCATTCCTTTTGGGGAGAAAACCGCTAGAAACGGCGTTTGGAAAAAAGGACCTGGCCTTCATTTCTTTAAATGTCTTAAGGAAACCTTTGGTAGCCTTCCTATTATTGCCGAGGATTTAGGAACTCTGACCGAGGGGGTTTATAAACTGCTTAACAGCACGGGATATCCCGGAATGAAGGTTTTGCAGTTCGCCTTTTCCACCGATGAGGGAAACGAATATCTGCCTCATAACCACATTAAAAACTGTGTGGTTTACACAGGCACCCACGATAATGATACCCTTAAAGGTTGGTCGCAGGAGTTGGATGCCGAAACCCTATCCTTTGTAAAAAAATATCTTAATATTAGTGAAAATGATGATTTTAACTGGTCGGTTATAAAGGCGGCATTCGCCTCCGTTGCCGACACCGTTATTATTCCCTTGCAGGATTTTTGCAGTATGGGCAGTGAGGGCAGAATTAACACCCCATCAACCCTTGGCTCAAATTGGCAGTGGCGGGTGAGCTCCACCTATCTCAATGATTGGCTTTCAGAACTTATCTATAAAACCACAAAACTTTATTCAAGATTACCTGAATAAAAAAACGGCTACGGTTTCCGTAGCCGTTTAAATTTTTACATACTTTCAGGCGCATCAACTTTTAAAAGATTTAATGCGGTTTTGATAACTGTTGCCGTTGCGGCGCACAGTTTAAGTCGGGCTTGCATAAGGGGTTCTTCAATTCCTTTTACGCGGCAAACCGAATAGAACTTGTGGAAACGGGTTGCAACCTCACTTGCATAATGGGTGATTTTGGTGGGGTCGTAAGCCTTGGCAGCGGAAACGACCTCATCGGTAAAGGATGCAAGGCAGAGGATAAGCTCTTTTTCTTCGGGTGTGCTTAAAAGCTTTAATTCATCCTTTGTGCAGTCTCTTATGGTAACGCCGTCAGCAACCAGATTTCTCGAAATACTGCAAACACGGGCGTGGGCGTACTGAACATAGTAAACGGGGTTTTGGCTTGACTGCTCAACAGCCAAATCCAGGTCAAAGTCAAAATGGCTGTTGGCCTCTCGGAGATTAAAGAAAAATCTTGCGGCATCAATGGGAACCTCATCAAGGAGTGTTACAAGGGTGATAGCCTTGCCCGAACGCTTTGATGCCTTAATAACCTCGCCGTCACGAACGAGGCGAACCATTTGCATCAGCACAACATCAAGACGGTTTGCATCAACACCGAGGGCTGTGAGAGCCGCTTTTAAACGGGGAACATAGCCGTGGTGGTCGGCGCCTAAAATGTCAATAGCCTTGTCAAAACCACGGGTTACAAGCTTGTTGTAGTGATAAGCAATATCGGGCACAACGTAGGTGGGAACACCGTTTGAACGAACAAGAACAAAATCTTCCGAACCAAAATCACTGCCCTTAAACCAAAGGGCATCCTCTTTTTCGTAGGTGTGACCGCTTTTTTTAAGCAGTTCAATAATTCTCGCTGTCTCGCCGTTTTGGTGAAGGGTGCTTTCCTTAAACCAGGTGTCGTATTCAATGCGGTATTTAAGCAAATCATCGTGAAGGCCCTGAATGTTTTTGGGCAGGGCAAACTCAACAAGGGCTTTTCGGCGTTCCTCTTGACTTTTTGCAACAAAACTGTCACCGTGAATTTCGGCAAAAGCCTTGGCGTGAGCAATAATGTCGGCACCGTGGTAAGAGTCTTCGGGCATCTCTACACTGTCATCGAAAAGCTGTAAATACCTTAAATCCAAAGACAAACCGAACTTGTTGATTTGGTTGCCTGCATCGTTAATGTAAAACTCTCTTTCGGTGTCAAAGCCTGCAAAGCTTAAAACGCTGGCTAAACAGTCGCCAAGGGCGCCGCCACGGGCATTGCCTATGTGCATAGGTCCCGTGGGGTTTGCCGAAACAAACTCAACAAGAACTCTTTTGTTTTCACCAAAATCACTGCTGCCGTAATTTTCACCCTTTTCCTCAATATCAAGAAGAATGTCGGCATAGTAATCATCGTTTAAGAAAAGATTGATAAAACCGGGGCCTGCGATTTCACAGCGGTCAATATAGGTGCCGCCGAAATCGGCATTTTCGGTGATAATTTCAGCAATTTTGCGTGGCGCGTTTTTAAATGTTCTTGCCCAAACCATAGCGGCATTAACAGCATAGTCACCGTGGTCGCGGTTTGCAGGAACCTCGGTAGAAAATGCAGGCAGTTCTGATTCGCACAGCGCGCCGCTTTCCATTGCCTTTAAAGCCGCGGCTTTAATAACCGATTCAATTTGTTCTTTTGCCTTTTTAACTATAAGTGACATTACTGTTTAACCTCTTTTACCGTTATTTCCACTGTGTTTTCGCTGATGAGATTTGATTGAGCGTCAATGGTGTAGCTTAAAAACAGCCTGCCGCCCTTCTCGGTCATCTGGCTTTCCACTTTCTTTCCGTAAATTCCTATGGAAAGGGTGCCTTCGGGTATGGAATAAACACAAGAATTACGCTTGTGGTTTTCCACAACGAGTCTGCCGTCAATGGAACCGCTGCGGTTCAGAATAACAAGGCAGTCGTTTAAAACCTGAAGCGAGGTTTTAACGCCGCCTGCTCCAATGGCATCACTTTCATCATAAACAATGGAGTAGCCGTTTTCATCATAATTAAGCTTTCCCACCGATGTCATTTCAATGCTGTCGTGATTATCGTTTGCGGGGAAGTACTGTGTGCTTTTAATGTTAATGAGAAAATCTTTCATAGTGAGTTAATATCCACCTGTTCAACCTGTGTTTCTTTAATTTCGCTGTCAAGCAGAATTTCTGCCTGGCTTCTGAAGGATTTGTGTTTATCGCTTACATAGAAGTTGTAGGAGGGATTATCTTCCTGCCTTAACATATTCTTTTCCTTTAAAAGTTGAGCAACATAAACTGCCGTTGCTTCACCCATGTTAATGAGTGTCACCGAATCGCCCATAATTTTCGCGATGATAGGCTCTAAAACGGGGTAGTGGGTGCAACCCATAATAAGGGTGTCAACCCCTGCCGTTTTAAGTGGCTCTAAATATCTTGCGGCGGTTTCCACTGCAACTGCATCGTTTTGGTGGGTCCAGCCTTCCTCAACAATGGGAACGAAAAGGTTGCAGTTGTTGGCAAAAACCTGTGCCGAGGGCATAAGTTTAGTGATTTCTTTTTCGTGGGCGCCGCTGTTTATGGTTGCGGCGGTGCCGATAATACCGATTTTGCCGTTTTTGGTGGCCTTAACTGCGGCTTTAACCGAGTGTTCAACCACACCCACAAAAGGCACGGGCAGGTTATCGCCTGTGTGGGCGGCAACCGAGCTTACGGTGCCGCAGGCGGCAACAATAAGTTTAACATTTTTTTGAAGCAAAAAATGCTCATCTTGAATGGCATATTTCACAATGGTTTCCTTTGACTTGGTGCCGTAGGGAACGCGGCCCGTGTCACCGAAATAAACAATATTTTCAAAGGGCAGGTGCTTTTTCAGTTCCTTAACAACGGTAAGACCGCCAAGACCTGAATCAAAAACACCAATAGGACGTGAATCAGCCATAGTAACCTCCTTAGGTAGAGTGAATAATCCTAAATTCGTTTTATAAAGGCGGATTTTCGTTCATTCTGCGTTAAAATACTCGTAAATCCGACAGGATTTACTGCGTTTTGTGCCTTGACTGAACAAAAATCCGCACTTTTTAAAATTCTCGACCTCAAAGCGAGAGGATTTTGAGTGATTTTCATTTAAGTCAGGCGCAGCAAGGCTAGAGCCTTACAAGAATGAGTTAGGTAGAAAGAGCCAAACCGCTTTGAGGCGGATTTAGGATTATTCACTCTACCTAAAACATTATTTATCAGTTTATTTTAACACAAGTAAAACGTTAAAGCAAGATATAAATAATATGTATTGACAAAAAAAGGGAGAACCAATATAATAATATTACAATATTCTTCAAGGCGGAGTGTGATTCTCCACCGGCGGTAAAAGTCCGCAAGCCTTTTGGCATGATTTGGTGAAATTCCAAAACCGACGGTTAAAGTCCGGATGAAAGAAGATAGGTTTATTTTAAGATTTTCCTATTGTTCCGCCTTGAAAGCGGAACTTTTTTGTTTTAGGAGATATACATATTATGAAAAAGATTAACGTTCGCGCATTCACTGTTACCGCAGTTATGGGGGCAGTGGGATTTGTTTTAATGCTTTTGGAGTTCCCTTTGTCGTTTATAATTCCTTCTTTCATTAAGTTTGATTTTTCCGAACTGCCTGCAATTATAACCTCCTTTGCCTTTGGCCCGATTTATGGAATTCTCGTTTGTCTTATTAAAAATTTGCTTCACCTTTTCGTTACCTCTTCAGGAGGAGTGGGGGAGCTTTCAAATTTTATTTTAGGCGCAATTTTCGTTGGAGTCGCAGGCTTTATTTACAGGTTTAATAAAACCCGCAAGGGCGCTTTAATCGGCTCGTTGGTTGGCGCGGCTGTTATGGCGCTTATCAGCGTTTTCACAAACTATTTCTTTGTGTATCCCGCGTTCTCGGTGATTTACGGACTGCCGATGGAGGTTATCCTCGGAATGTACAAGGCAATTTTGCCCTCCACAAAAAATCTTTTTGAAGCCCTTGTGATTTTCAACCTGCCCTTTAATTTTGTTAAGGGAGTTATTGACGCGGCAATTTGCTTTGCGGTTTATAAAAGGCTGTCACCGATTTTAAAAGCAGATAAAGCCAAAAAATAACTGTTGACATTTTTCGCAGTTGTGATAAAATAATTTAGAAAAATAAATATGCTCCTTATCAAGAGTGGCGGAGGGACAGGCCCTGTGATGCCCGGCAACCTAGGTTTTCTAAGGTGCTAAATCCTGCGGAAATTTCCGAAAGATGAGGTTATTTAAACCGCTCTTTCGCCGAGCGGTTTTTTATATGTGATGGGAGTAAAAAAAGGGGATAATATAAATGTCAAAAATGCTTTTTACATCTGAATCGGTAACCGAGGGTCATCCCGATAAGGTTTGCGATGCCATTTCCGATGCCGTGCTTGATGCTGTTTTGTGTCAGGATAAAAACGCCCGTGTTGCCTGCGAGACCTTTTGCAGTACCGACAGCGTTAATATGATGGGTGAAATTACAACCACCGCAAACGTTGATTATGAAAAAATTGCAAGAGAAGTTATTGCCCATATCGGCTACACCGTTTCGGGCGTTGGCTTTGATGCCAAAACCTGCAAGATTAACGTTGCAATGAAAAAGCAGTCGCCCGATATTGCAATGGGTGTTGATAAATCCCTTGAACTTAAATCGGGAGAAGATGATGAGCTTAATCTCCACGGTGCAGGCGACCAGGGTATGATGTTTGGGTTTGCCTGTGATGAAACCGAGGAGCTTATGCCCCTTGCAATTTCACTTGCCCACAAAATGTCGAAAAAGCTGACCGCTGTCAGAAAAAGCGGCGAACTCGGTTATTTATTGCCCGATGGCAAAACACAGGTAACCGTTGAATATGAAAACGGCACGCCCAAAAGAATTGATGCGGTTGTTGTGTCCTCACAGCACACCGCCGAAACCGATTTGGAAATTTTGAAAAAAGATATTTTTGAAAAGGTTATCAAAGTTAGTGTTCCTGCAAACTTAATGGATGAAAACACAAAAATTTTCATCAATCCCACAGGCCGTTTCGTTGTTGGCGGCCCTGCGGGTGACACAGGTCTTACGGGAAGAAAGATTATCGTTGATACATACGGTGGCTATGCCCGTCACGGCGGCGGCGCGTTTTCTGGCAAGGACCCCACAAAGGTCGACCGTTCTGCCGCTTACGCCGCAAGATATGTTGCTAAAAATATTGTTGCGGCAAAAATTGCAAAGCGCTGTGAAATTCAGCTGGCCTACGCTATAGGTGTGGCTTCGCCTGTTTCGGTTATGGTTGACACCTTCGGCACAGGTGTGGTGTCTGATGAAAAAATTGCCGAGGCGGTAAAAAATGTTTTTGATTTGCGCCCCGAAGCAATAATCAGGAAACTTGATTTAAGACGTCCCATTTACCGTCAAACCTCGTCCTACGGTCACATGGGCCGAACCGACATTGATGTTAATTGGGAAAAGACCGATATGGTAAATGAGCTTATAAACGCTATCAGATAGGAAGCGAATTTAATTGTTTAAGATAATCCATAAAAAACAACTGAACACTCAGGTCACGTTAATGATTCTTGAGGCGCCTTTTATTGCCAAAAAGGTTAAGGCAGGTCAGTTTATAATAATTCGAATTGATGAAAAAGGGGAGAGAATTCCCTTAACCGTTGAGGATTTTGACCGTGAAAAAGGCACCGTGTCCATTGTTTTTCAGGCGGTGGGCTATTCAACAAGGCGTTTAGCGGCGCTCAGCGTTGGTGATTTCCTTTTGGACGTGGTGGGACCATTAGGGCAACCCACCGAGTTCGGCGCGCCTAAAAAAGCCATCGTTATCGGCGGCGGCGTAGGCTGTGCCATTGCTTACCCACAGGCAAAGGCCCTTTATAATATGGGAGCAGATGTCACCGTTATTGCAGGTTTTAGGAATAAAGATATGGTTATTCTTGAAGAGGAAATGAAAAAGGTATCAAACAAAACCTTCATTACCACCGATGACGGCTCTTACGGGGAAAAAGGTTTTGTTACCGATGTGCTTAAAAGGCTTTTAAGTGAGGCTTCTTACGACCTTGTTATAGCTATCGGTCCCGTTCCAATGATGAAATTCGTTTCCCTTTTAACAAAAGAGTTTGGTGTTAAGACTATCGTCAGCCTCAATCCTATTATGATTGACGGAACGGGTATGTGCGGCGGTTGCCGTGTGAGTGTTGGCGGCGAGATTAAATTTGCCTGCGTTGACGGTCCCGATTTTGACGGTCACCTTGTTGACTTCGATTCCTTAATCCTTAGGAATACAAGCTATAAAGCCGAAGAAGAGCACGCTTGCAAAATGGGAGGTTTTTAAAATGACCAATATGTCAAATTTCAAAACCCCCGCAAAAGAACAGGAGCCGAGCATAAGAAACAAAAATTTCCAAGAGGTTGTTTTCACCTATAGCGAAAGCGATGCCATAAGTGAAGCAAACAGATGCTTAAACTGCAAAACCCCAAAGTGTGTCGAAGGTTGCCCCGTTAACGTGAGAATCCCCGAATTTATAAGCGAGGTTGCAAAGGGGAATTTTAGCGCGGCTTATAAAATTATTTCAAAAACCAACTCCTTGCCTGCGGTGTGCGGTCGTGTTTGTCCACAGGAAAGGCAGTGCGAGGGGAAATGTGTCAGAGCAAAAAAAGGGGAAAGCGTTGCCATTGGCCGACTTGAACGCTTTGTTGCCGATTGGCATTTAAAAAATGAAACAAGCCTTCCCGAAAAGGTAGAGGAAAATGGCTTAAAGGTGGCCGTTATCGGCGCAGGCCCTGCAGGTCTTTCCTGTGCAGGTGACCTTGCAAAACTTGGTTACAGCGTTACGGTTTTTGAGGCGCTTCATACCCCGGGCGGTGTATTAAGTTACGGAATTCCCGAATTCCGTTTACCCAAAAGCATTGTAAAGGCCGAAATTGAAAACCTTGAGCAAATGGGTGTTACAATTAAAACCGATATGGTTATCGGTAAGGTCTTGTCGGTGGATGAGCTTTTTGAAATGGACTTTAAGGCTGTTTTCATCGGCTCGGGCGCAGGGCTTCCATCCTTTATGGGTATTGAAGGTGAAAACAGTTTAGGGGTTTATTCGGCAAATGAATTCTTAACCCGAATTAATCTTATGAAAGCCTACGACAACGCCTACGATACACCCATTAAAAAGATGAAAAAGGTTGCAGTTGTCGGCGGCGGTAACGTGGCAATGGATGCCGCAAGGTGCGCAAAGCGGCTTGGGGCTGAAAAGGTTTATATTGTTTATCGCCGAAGCGAAGCGGAAATGCCTGCAAGGGTAGAAGAGGTGCACCACGCCAGACAAGAGGAAATTGAGTTTAAACTTCTCACAAACCCCGTTAAGATAATCAGTGATGAAAGCGGCTGGGTACAAAAAATAGAATGCGTTAAAACCCAACTTACCGAGCCTGATGAAAGGGGCAGGAGAAAGGCCGAAACCGTTGAGGGCTCAAACTTCACCTTTGAGGTTGACAGCGTGATAATGGCAATCGGTACATCTCCGAATCCGCTAATCCGCACAACAACAAAGGGAATAGAGGCAAACTCAAGAGGCTGCCTTGTTGTAAGTGATGAAATGGAAACCTCAAAGCAGGGAGTTTATGCCGGCGGAGATGCCGTTACGGGCGCTGCAACGGTAATCCTTGCAATGGGCGCAGGAAAAAAGGCTGCCAAGTCAATTCACCAATTTTTAAGTAAATAAAAATAGCATTTTTAAGGCACAACCACAACATATTGTGGTTGTGCCTTTTTACATACACAATTTTTAAAAAATAGTATAGAAATTTTTAAAAAAACTATTGCAAAAGCATAAAAAGTGGCGTATAATCAACATAAAAGTGGTGCAAAGTGGCGAAAAAATCCATAAAAATGTTTAAAAGTGGTGAATTCAAGGAGGTGAAGGGATGGTTTTCGGTTGCTATGACCCCGCAATAGATAAAAAGGGCCGAATGGCCGTTCCTGCAAAGCTTCGCGAAAAGCTTGGCGACACCTTTATAATTTGCCGCGGCATTTTTGGAAAGCGCTGCCTTTGCATTTATTCCGAAGCCGAGTGGGAAAATCTTGTCCAGAGCATTGAGGCTTTACCTAAGGTAAAATCCATTGATGTTAAGAGATTTCTCTATGACGGCACCTTTGAGGTTGAACCCGATGCGCAGGGAAGAATTCTTATTCCTGCAACCCTGAGAGATTTTGCTAATCTCACCGATGAGGTTCATATTATCGGAATGGGAACAAATCTTGAACTTTGGAATCCCGATGCCTGGAAGGAAGAGAGCAACAAGAGCACTCCCGAAGCCATTGCGGATATAATGCTTAATCTGGAGTTTTAGGTATAAATGGAATTCAAACACATTTCTGTGCTTTTAAACGAATGTATTGAAGCGCTTAACATTAAACCTAACGGAATTTATGTTGATGGCACCGCAGGCGGTGGCGGTCATTCCTTTGAAATTGCCAAAAGGCTCAAAGGCGGCAAACTTTATGCTCTTGACCGCGACCCCGATGCCGTAAAGG